>JASJGP010000263.1:0-8228 GCA_033791485.1 Desulfobacterales bacterium
AACAATCAACAGCAGAGTATCTTAAACTTCTTAGCACCACCATTTCCAATGATTTGACCTACAGCCAGTGTCAGCATTTTTCTTATGTGATGCCAAAAATCTTTCTTTACTTTTCTTCTTCAAAGCGTCCGTGGCAAATAAAAGAGCTGAGCAGGCTGGTAAGTGAAGACTTTCGCCTGGCCGATCCTTTTCTTGATGGCATGGAAAATGGGCTGTATCTTCTTTCGAAAGAAGCTTTAGGTAAATTTGTGTCTTTGGGCCTTGAAAAAGTAAGGCAAAACATGAAGCTTGGCATAAAATTTTTATCCCTTACATCAAAACTGAGCATTGATACATACGAGGGTATGCAGATAACAGTACCCATTATACAGGTCCAACAACAAATAAACCATTATCTTCGTGCAAGAACCGGCCTTATGATTCCCATACGGCCTCTGTCCATGCTGTCGAAATCTTACGGTGTTAAGGGCGACGTTAGCCCGGGCGCTTGCTGCGACGGGAAATTTATTTATCTGCCCGATGAAATAAGTTCCTTTAAAAAAAAAGAAGAAAACATAAAACTGTATAAATGTCTTGCCCGGTTTGAATCCGGATATTTTGAGTTTAACACATTCGATTTTGATTTAGAGAAAGTGATCGAAAAATGCTCCCGGGTCAGCCCTTTCGCAGAAAAGAAGCGCGCGCAGGATAAAATATCCGACCTGCAGCGATTTTTTCTGCTTTTCCCCAATAAAGAGCTTGCATCCGACCTGTTTACAATTTTTGAGCAGGGTCGTATCAGAACATTGTTTGCCAGGCGGTATCCCGGCCTTGTTAGAAAATTTCTGCCAATGCTTCAAGAGGAAGCTATACGTATCTTCAAAGAAGAAAGATGTGTTAAGCCTGTCTATCTTTTGTATTTACGGGTTGCCCTCGGCAGTTTTGCAGATGGAAATTTGCACGCAGATGAAAAGTATATAAAAAAGGCTGCCGGTCGATTTGAAAAAATGATCATAGAGGATAATAATGTTGAAGCATGTGCTCATCTGGTAATTTCCACCTATCCTGAAATGGAGGCTATTTTAACAAAGAATCCGGGTGGTGATAAGGTAGCTGAACATTACCTGCCCATAAGATTTCCATTTGGACGTCAACTTCGGCCTGATCTTTTTTACCTGGCAAACAGTAATTTTGAAATGGCTCAAACTATCAAGGCAAGGCTTGAAGCAAAGGGATGTAAAGTATACAAATCGGAAATAAGAAAGCGCCTTGAAGCAAATAACGGAGTTTTATCTCCTGAAGATATAGAAGATATGATCGGGACCGGCGAATTTCGAGGAATAGAAATTCAGGAAATCATTGGTCCTTCGAAACCTCAAACAATTGATATCGCCATTGCTGATACTGATACAGACAAGGCTTTCTGGTACAAAGAATGGGACTGCAACATTGAAGATTATCTTAATAAACATGTAAGGGTCGTTGAAAAATCACTAAATGGATACCAGGACGGTTATTATAACGATGTCCTTGAGCAGCACCATGCTCTGGTAAAGAAGATTAAATATGCGTTTGAACTTTTAAAACCGGAAGGCCTTAAAATATTAAGGCAATGGGTAGAAGGAGATGAATTCGATTACAGGGCCCTTTTAGATTTTGTAATGGACAAAAGGGCGGGAATAACGCCTTCCGACCGGCTGTATATCAAACGGATAAAAGAGCAAAGAGATGTTGCCGTGTTGCTTCTTGTAGATCTTTCCAGGTCCACGGCAAATACTGTTTACGGCTCTACCGCATCTGTTCTTGATATTGAAAAAGAAGCGATTGTGCTCTTTTGCGAGGCCCTTGAAGTCGTGGGAGATGCCTTTGCCATTGCAGGGTTTTCGGGAACCGGCCGCCTGGGAGTCGATTACTTTAAAATAAAAGAATTCGACGAAGACATGGGAACTTCTGTCCGTCAGCGGATAAGTGCCATGGCTCCGCAACGAAGCACACGGATGGGAGCGGCAATTCGCCATGCTGCAGGTAAATTTGACCTTGTATCTTCCAAAGTCCGCCTGATGATAATTTTAAGCGACGGTTATCCGAATGATGTTGACTACAAGCAGGATTATGCTATCAAAGATACACGCAAGGCCATCTCCGAAGTGTACTCAAAGAATATTTACGTTCACTCAATAACGGTTAACCTGGCTCAATACTCAAAGCTGGACGATCTGTATGGAGATGTGAAGCACAATGTTATTTCAGATGTTCGTGAACTCCCTGACAAGCTTTTACGGATATACAGCGGGTTAACCCGATAGCCGGAATTATTATTATGATTATATATGACGATATATTTTCGTGGGAAGGGTTTGGTGGTGAGCTGCGCCTTGGAAATGGAAAGTGCAGGCTGCAGATCTTTGATCTTAAAAAGGGCACCGGGGAAGGGCTTGACTATATAAGGCCCATCATAGCTGTTGTTTCGGATATTTCGGAAAGCAATATTGGCATCAAAAGCTGTTCCGGTCATATTGCAACAAAAGTCACAAAAGAATTCAATATCGACCCGAGCCGTATGTTATATGTGGAGTATTATCCTGCAGTGATGTATGGTGAGAAAAACGAAAAACTGATACCGGAAAGATACGATGCAATAGAATTTACCTGGCATGAAGATAAGGCGATTAAACCAAAATGGAGAACTTTAAAGCCGCCGCTGGTTGATTTGATTAAGAGACTGATGGAAGACTAGATTATTTGTAACATTTTAATATGTTGAAAAGCCGCATTCAGGCAATCCGGTTTTAAGACGTGTCGAACTCAGGCATAAGTAAGCGTAAAGAAAGAACAGGTGCAATCCTTTTATAAAAAGCTTGCTAAACGGATATAGTATCTAACTTACATATAAAATGTGCTTGTTTGTTGTTCTTTCTTAACGCTTACTAATACCTTCAAACAGCGACCCGCCTTAAAACCGGATCACCCAAATGCTCATCCGGGTATTTTTTTTAATAGGCTCCAAATTAATAGGATAATTTTTATCATGCTGATACTAGGATTACAGGGAAGTCCCCGGAAAAATGGTAACACGGATTATCTTTTAAAAGCATTCATGAACGAAGCTGAAAAATCAGGGGCTAAAACCCATATCGTAGAGGTTGCTAAAAAGAATATTAATCCGTGCAGAGGATGCGGTTTTTGTGAGAAAAAAGGAAAATGTATCATTCAAGATGATGATATGGCCGGGGAAATCTATTCTCTACTTTGGCAGGCTGATGTTATTGTAGCTGCTACACCCATTTTTTTCTACTCGGCTACAGCACAGCTAAAGGCTCTAATTGACAGAAGCCAAACACTGTGGTCAAGGAAATACAAACTGAACTTGATCGATCCGGGCAGAAAAACGAGACAGGGGTTCCTTCTTTCTATAGGCGCGACAAAGGGGAAAAACCTCTTTGATGGTCTTCACCTGACTGCGCAATATTTTTTCGATGCAGTTGGAGCCGACTTTCACGGCAGCCTGACTTACCGCAGGATTGAAAACAAAGGAGATATTCAAAAGCACCCAAAAGTTCTTGATGATGTAAAAGAAGAAGTCGGCAGTCTTTTGAAACCGCTTCTTAGCAGAAAAAAGATTCTTTTTGCATGCATCGGAAATACATGTCGAAGTCAGATGGCCTCAGCATTTGCCCAATACTTTGCCGGCGATAAGATAGAAGCTTTAAGCGGTGGCAGCAGGCCGGAGCTTGAAATTAATCCGGTCATGGTTGAAGCAATGGGGGAAAAAGGGATAGATATGGCATTTAGAAAAACCCAATCTTTAGAATCCGCAATTTCCGATGTAAAACCGGACATGATTATTACCATGGGATGCGGTGAAGAATGCCCCTATGTCCCGGGAGCAACTGTAAAGGATTGGGATATACCGGACCCCGCCGGAAAATCGATAGATTTCATGCGAACTGTCCGTGATGAGATAGAAAAGAGAGTTAAAGAATTTGTAGAAAGTATTCCCGATTGAAAAACTCCCAGACCCCTTAGCTAATTAAAACACTATCCCCACATATCCTACAAAACTGTCACCAGGACTTTTATCATAGCTGGTGGCATAGGTTATCTCTTCCGCCTGCTTCGCCCCAAGCTCTGTTGCAGCAGCTATAGCTGTTGCGGCAGCACCTGCACAACATGCATTCTGGTTTGACAAAGCTTTGGTTATCACCTCTTCTGGCTCCATGGCTGTCATTGCATCGATAACCTGGCGATCATTTTCATTTCGTACCCAGTCAAGGGCTGCCTGTCCCGTTCCTTTGGGTACAAACCCATAATTGGGCCCATAATGGGTTAGGTCTGTGGAGCCGAGAATATTGATCTTCAGGCCAAGCTTGCTTCCGATTTCAACAACAGCCTTTCCGATTTTAAGAGAGTCTTTTGTCGGAGGAACACCAATTGGAACGATTTTAACATTATCAAAGAAGTATTTTATAAAAGGAAGCTGGAGTTCAATGGTATTATCCTGGGTAAAGTTGTCAGGAGTTTCAATATTAAAGGAAAATCTGCCTGCCAGTTCTTCTGCCAGGGGTTTTTCGATTTGGATATCACCAAAGGGTGTTTCCCAGGCGCCTTCTTTCATAATATAGCATGGTGAGCCGGAATGAAGATGCATTCCAAAAATCACAAAAACATCGGGCGGGCTGTTTTTTTTGAGGGAATGTATCACATTACATGCAATACTTCCTGAAAAATACCAGCCGGCATGGGGCACGATTCCGCCCACCGGGTTTTCAATTGACGAAGCTTTTATATTTTCTGAAAGAAAACTGTTTATTTCCCTTTCGCATTCTCCGGCACTACCAGGGTACCAGCTTCCGGCAAAGTCGGGTTTTCTGACAATCATCTTTTTTACCCCCTTGCTAAGTGCCTAAGGGCTCACTTAAAAATCAATCCTTTATCCACGCTGACGATGCTGTCACAAGAATTATACAATTCTCCTCGCCTGTATTCAAAATCGAATGTCTTGAGCCTGTGGGGATCCAGGTGGCATCGCCTGGAACAACCTGTCTTTTTTCATCATCTACTTGCATTTCGCCCGATCCGCTCAGGATGAAATATATCTCCTCCATAGGATCAATATGTTCCTCGATTTTTCTGCCTGGTTCAAGGGTCGCTATGGCAAGGAAACCGATTTCTTTAAGGGTGCGACGGTCTAATATCATCTGTGCAACCGCTCCGCCATGGGCAATGTAGGAGGTTTCCATGACTTCCTTATCTTTTAAATTTCTAACAATCATTTATCATTCCTTGTACGAGTTACGGGTCGAATCCCGAAACCCCTATGTAATCATCAAACAAAAAAGTTTAAAAAACCATATTATGGGTAGCGATAAATGTCGTTGTAAGATTAATATGGTTTTGCAATTTTTCCGAAGGCCCTTATTTCATCAGGAAGATCCTCAACTTGAATAGTGGGATCTACTCCAAAGGCAAAAGATCTTTCAACCACATTTTCTAACTGGATCACATTGCCAGGCCAATTATATTTTAATAAATAATCCATAGCGTCTATGGATACATTCAAAATCTTCTTTGGACTCCTATTTTTAAATTTATCTAAAAAATAGATTACAAGCAGACAGATATCTTCTTTTCGATCCCTCAATGGTGGTATGTTGATAGAAACGGCATTAAGGTAATTGAAGAATTTTCGTTCTATGCTTCCACTTTCAAGGCTTTCTTTAATGTCTTTATTTGTAGCAGCGATTATCCTTAGGTCAAAGTCAATATTTACTTTGTTGCTGCCTGATGCCATTGGTTTACGATTCAACGCTCGAAGGAATTCACTCTGGATTGCAGGCGGAATTTCAGTGATTTCATCCAGGAAGATGGTTTCGCCTTCATAAGGTTTTAAAAGGTCTATAAAGGTATCGGGCTTCCTTGTTTCAGGGAGTTCTTTTACAAAACTGCTGCAATTAAAAGGGTTAAAGGGTTTGTCTTTCCGTTCGCTGTTATTGTGTATGACATGGGCGGTTAATTCTTTTCCCGTTCCGCTCTCACCCTGGATTAACACGTTGGGGCTGTGGGGTTTCATTCTGTCAATTATTTCGTAAATTTCCTGCATCCTTAGATTGATTCCAACCATTTCGTCGTATTTATGTCTTTCTTTTATTTTTTTCTTCAGCAATACATTTTCTCGCTTAATCTTTTTTTCTTCGACAATTCGATCAATGATTATTTTTAAAAGATCAAGTTTAAAGGGCTTCTGGAGGTAATCATAGCTTCCGGTTTTCATAGCTTTAACGGCTGAGTCCAGGGTTCCATGCCCCGTTACAATAATCACTTCGATTTCAGGACTGTATTCTTTTATTTTGGCAAGGAGTTCAATGCCGTCTATTCCTGGCATCTTGAAATCGGTAAAGACAATATCGAATTTTTTGTCTTTTAATAATTTTAAAGCTTCAGCGCCACTTTCCGCAAGCCAGACTTTGTAACCTTCCCTGGAAAGATATTTATCTACAATGCTAAGTATAGCACTATCATCATCAACAAACAGGATTTTATATTCTTCCATAGATGCCTCCATAACACGCGAGGGATATTTTATTCGAAAAATGCCTGTAAACTGCTAAATACAGGCGCAGTGATGTTTTATTTGCATGATGTTTTTGTACCAAAAAATAACACTTTTTATCAATAACAGTGAGATTTGTTCTGTGTTTTACACTTCCTTATTTATTTTGTGCCTTTTTATTTTTTCCACCAGGGTTGTTCGTTTAATCTGGAGAAAATTAGCCGCTTTGTTTTTAACCCAGTTGGTTTTTTCAAGAGCATTGATAATAAGGGTTTTTTCATATTCAGTTACCGCAGTATTGAAATCTACTCCTTCAGCAGAAACGTCAATTTCCGGCCGTTTTATGGTTTTAAGTTTTTTCGGTAGATCCCGGGGCGTTATTTCAGCGCTTTCACTTAATACTACAAGCCTTTCAATCAGGTTTTTAAGCTCCCTTACATTCCCCGGCCAGGAATAATTCATAAATATTTCCAGAGCTTCGTTTGAAATAGTGATGCTATGCCCTTTTCTCCCCCGGCAAAACAGGTCAAGAAAATGAGAAACGAGCAAAGGTAAGTCCGACTTTTTTTCTTTTAAAGGTGGAAGCACCATTGGTATTACATAAAGGCGATAAAACAGATCTTCCCGGAAATTTCCTTTTTGGACTTCTTCCTCCAAATCCCGATGAGTAGCTGCGATTACCCTTACATTTGCCTTTATGGTTTTGCTTCCGCCTACAGGCTCAAATTCATTTTCTTCCAGGACCCTTAAAACTTTTACCTGGAGGTCCGTGCTCATATCACCAATTTCGTCTAAAAATATTGATCCTCTTTCCGCCAGTTCAAATTTTCCCGGTTTATTTTCTATTGCACCGGTAAATGCCCCTTTAACATGACCGAAAAGTTCGCTTTCTAAAAGACCTTCACTAATTGCACCACAATTGATCTGAATAAAAGGGTTGTTGTTTCGATCAGAGCTTTCGTGAATTGCTCTGGCAATAAGCCCTTTGCCTGTTCCTGTTTCTCCATTAATTATGATCGTGGTGTTGCTGTTTGAAACTTTTTCGACGATACTGAAGATTTCCTTCATTGGATCGCTTTGGCCAATGATATTGTCAAATATATGTTTTTTTTCGTATTCCATTAGTTGTTTAGTACATCACGACAATTTGTTATCGATCAACCGGAATGTTGTTTTTACATTGAAAGATTATGTTACGAGTTGCGAGTTGTTAGTCGGAAACAATCCTTTTTTTTATAACCCGTACTCCGTAACATGAAACATTGACCAAGCGATTCTTTTTATTTGCTACTCTGAAATAGCCCCATTTTCCAGACTTTGTTTTGAAAAATGCGTAGTCTTTTAAATAGAATTCAAAACTTTAAGCCAGCCCAACTGCTTTAACTGCCCGTTCTATTTGCTCTATTCGTGCATCAAGGCTGCCGGTAAACCCGATTGCCAGACGCAGCAGACCCGGTGAGAGTCCCATTTTTAACTGGTCTTCAGGTGGAATCTCTGAAGAAGTGGACGAACCGGAACAGGATATCAGCGTGTCAAAATAACCTAAAGATACGGCAATGTATCCGAATCGTTCCTTGTTCTGTAATATAGACATCAATTCCTCAGCCTTTGACCGGGTCTTGCAATCAATTGTAAGTATTCCTCCATAACCATAACTATTATTTATCAACGATGTCACCAGCTTATACTGGGGATGAGA
>JASJGP010000264.1:0-3076 GCA_033791485.1 Desulfobacterales bacterium
CTTCTCGGAGTATGGATTTTTGGCTGGAGAAAAATTTCCCAAAAGGCGCACGCTACTGTTATGTGGCTGATTGCCTTTGCATCAACCGGCTCGGCGGTATGGATCCTAACTGCCAATGCATGGATGCAACATCCCGTGGGCTATGTGATCAGAAACGGCCGGGCAGAGCTTGAAAATTTTGCCGCTGTGGCGCTTAACCCGTTCGGTATCCTCATGTTTTTTCATATGGTGAGTGCCGCTTATATTCTGAGCGCATTTTTCGTGATGGGTATCAGCGCCTATCATCTTCTAAAAAAACAGAATGTGGAATTTTTTACAAAATCCTTTCGAATTGCGCTTGTCTTCGGCCTTATCTTCTCTTTTGTTGAGATCTTCGAAGGCCACTTGCATGGCAGCGATCTGGCGGAAAAACAACCCGCAAAATTAGCGGCCATGGATTCCCACTGGGAAACATCAAAAAATGCTCCAGTATATCTTTTTTCATTCCCAGATGAGGCAAATGAAAAAAACATCATTGAAATAGGACCGATACCGGGAATGCTGAGCCTGTTAGCATTTCACAGTACTGATGCAGAAGTAAAAGGGCTCAAAGACTTCCCGCCCGATGAAAGACCGCCGGTACTAATCACATTTGCATCTTTTAAGATCATGGTTGGACTGGGATTCTATTTCGCATTAGTTACCAGCATTGGATGGCTAAGGAGAAATCGTCTCATGGAAAGTCCATGGTATCTGAAGCTGATGGTCTACTCCATTCCCCTGCCATATATTGCCATCCTTCTGGGGTGGACCGTGGCCGAAGTGGGACGTCAGCCCTGGATTGTTTATGGTGTAATGAAGACAGCGGATGCAGTTTCTCGAATTGCAGCCTCCCAGGTCGCAATTTCTCTTGCAGCATTTATACTGGTATACGGTCTTCTTGGTGCAGCGGCTTTTTATCTAATCATTAAAACTGCCAGAAAGGGACCTGAACCGGAAGCAGCATAGTATTAAATAGCGCTGCAATTTTATTTTAAAAGGAGGCAAAAAATGGATTTGCAAACAATATGGTTTTTTCTTTGGGTGTTGCTTTGGGCCGTCTATTTTGTCACTGACGGATTTGATCTCGGTGTCGGAAGTTTGCTCCCGATCCTGGGTAAAAATAATGATGAAAAGAGAATTATGTACAATACAATAGGGCCGTTATGGGATGGAAATGAGGTCTGGCTGATCACAGCAGGCGGGGTCACCTTTGCTGCTTTTCCACGAGTATATGCCATAATGTTCAGCTCCCTTTATTCGGCTTTGATGCTTATCCTCTTTGCTCTGATCCTCAGAGGTGTTTCCCTTGAGTTTCGCGGAAAGGTTGATGATCCTCGCTGGCGAAAGGTGTGGGACACATGCATGTTCGTGGGGAGCCTGGTCCCGGCCATACTCTTTGGAGTAGCATTTGCCAACATATTTCAAGGTATTCCAATAGATGGAGGTGGAGTCTATCACGGGACTTTATTTACGCTTCTGAATCCGTACGGGCTACTTGGAGGTGTTCTTTTCCTGCTCCTGTTTCTCGTTCACGGCTCTTTATGGCTGGCTGTTAAAAGTGAGGGGAATCTTCATGACAGGGCAGCCGGTATGGCGAATAAGCTGTGGCCGGTGCTTTTAGTCGTAGCTGTCATTTTTTTGGTGGCTTCGGCTTTTGCAACAAGCATTTATGATAATTACCTTGCCCATCCTGTTCTCTTTATATTTATTCTAATTACAGTGCTGGCTCTTTTAGGTATAAAGATTTTCCTGGCCAAAAGAAGCTACTGGAAAGCATGGTTTTCATCGGCGCTAACAATTTTTGGGGCGACTTTTTACGGGTTTATCGGACTTTTCCCGAATATGTTTCCTTCGAGTATCAACCCGGATTTTTCCTTAACCGCCTTCAACTCATCTTCCAGTCCTTTGACCTTGAAGATCATGCTGGTGCTGGCCCTTATTTGTGTTCCCATTGTGCTCGCTTACCAGTTTTGGGCTTATAATCTGTTCAAAGGAAAAGTAACCAAAGATGATCTTGCCTATGAGGAGGCATATTGATTGGAAGGAAAGCAGGATGCCCTGGTTTTTATCTTGAAAAAGGTTTCTTTATCTGTTATTTCAGATTTATAGCAACATAGACGGGAACGTTTTAACAACAACTCTACAGAAGAATAGGAGGTTATCATGGAAAATGCTGCTAATCAATTGATGGTTTTTGTGACCATGTATGGCTTAAAAATCATCGGCGCAATATTAATTCTAATCATCGGACGTATTGCTGCCGGTATTGGACGAAAGATTGTCACAAAAACGCTGGAGAAATCAAAAACAGATTCGGCAGTAATATCCTTTGTTGGAAGTTTGATATATTTCTTGATTTTAACCTTTGCAGTACTTGCCGCTTTGGCAAAATTCGGCATCCAGACCGCTTCCTTTGTTGCGGTTCTTGGTGCGGCGGGTTTTGCCATAGGTTTTGCCTTGCAAGGTTCTTTAGCCAATTTTGCTGCCGGCGTTTTGATCCTTGTGCTTCGTCCGTTTAAAATTGGTGACTATATCGACAGTGCCGGCGTAGCCGGAACGGTCAAAGATATTCAGCTTTTCACTACAATCCTTGCTACGCCGGATAATATCAAGATTATGGTGCCCAATGGCAAGATTTTCGGAGATGTTATTAAAAACATTTCTGCTTATGACACAAGGAGAGTGGACCTTGTGATAGGTATCGGTTACACCTCCGACATTCAAAAGGCCTATGATATTATGATGAATCTGGTAAAGGAAGATGGTCGCATACTTTCTGATCCGGCTACCCAGATTGCCGTTTCAGAGCTTGCAGATTCCAGTGTAAACTTTGTGCTGCGTCCCTGGGTAAAAAAGGAAGATTACTGGAATGTTAAGTTTGATCTTACACGCAAAATCAAAGAAACCTTTGATGAAAACGGGATCGAAATTCCTTTCCCGCAGCAGGCTATACATATGATTTCGCAGGCGTAACTACTCAAGTTTACGGTTTAAGGGTTCACGGTTGAAGAGAGATGCAGCGCTTAAAGTAACTAACCGTGAACCCTGAATCATA
>JASJGP010000265.1:0-2570 GCA_033791485.1 Desulfobacterales bacterium
TGCGCCTTTGGGAAGAAACTTTGAGTTCTCCACAGGGTAAAGGAATGAGCTTTAACGCGAAGTACACAGACTTTCGGGACACGTCCGGGAGAGCAGCCGCCCTGGGTCTGGCTATAGCTTTCCGGGATGCTGCTCGAAAGATTGCAGGTTCCCGTGAAATACATGCCTATGCCTCAGCAAAAGGGAAGCCGGAAGCCCCAAGTTCTTCCGTATCCCCTGAACCTTCTGCCACTATCAGGTCCGATGTCGACGAACTTCCTGTGATGCAGGTGAAGCCAAACAAGAACGCTTATGCAATTGTCATCGGGGTTGAAAAGTACCGCCAGCAACTGCCCAAGGCTGATTATGCGGACAATGATGCCAGGATTATGGCAGAATATCTCACGAAGGTCATGGGGTATCCTGAAGAAAATGTTGTCACCCTCACCAATGACCGTGCAGCATTGGGTGATTTTGTAAAATATTTTGAAAAGTGGCTCCCTAACAATGTCGAACAAAACGGCACTGTTTTTGTCTACTATTCCGGTCACGGAGCCCCGAATCCTAAAACAGGAGACGCGTATCTTGTCCCATACGACGGAGACCCCTCTTTTATTGAAGAAACGGGATACCCCTTGAAAAGACTTTACGCGAAGCTCGACAAACTGCCTGCCAAAGAAATCATTGTTGTCCTTGATTCCTGTTTTTCAGGTGCGGGCGGCAGAAGCGTTCTTGCAAAAGGCGCGCGACCACTTGTTATGAACATGGACAAGCAGGTATCGCATAGTGATCGGATTGCAGTTTTTTCAGCCTCATCCGGAAGTCAGATAAGCTCGACCCACGAAGAAAAGGGGCACGGCCTTTTTACATATTTTTTTCTTAAGGGAATCAAGGACGGCAACTCTGAGCTTGGAGCCCTCTACTATTACCTCAAACCGCAGGTTGAAAGTACTGCACGGAAAACATATAATAACGAACAGACTCCCGGCCTGACGGCGCCGAGGGGTTTTTTGAATCTTAGACTATACAGCCGATAGCTTCAGGAGGTAGGTTATGAAAAAGGGTGATGTAAAGGGTTTTACTTCTTTAATCAGTGTAATCTTTATCCTGCTTATAGGTATGACGATGTCCGGCTGCGCCAGCATGATGGGCGCGTCGGGCCATATGGCCAACTCGCTGAACTACGTCCGCCAGCACAAGGGGGAGGGCCTGCGGCGTCCCATGGCGGGTAGCGAAGCGGAACTTACGGACATGGCGGTGAAGAGCATGAGAGAAGCCAGCTTCACCGTCGTTCGGGAGCCTCATGCGGTGTTGGCCGAATCAAGGGATGTTGATATGTCTTACGCCTTCTATTTCTATCCATCCCAGACGAACAATCAGACCGAGGTCGAAGTCCTCATTGCCAGCCCCTGGTTGACGGCTGAACAGATGCGAGGATTTCAGGAGCAGGCATTTACAATCAACTTAGTCGATATAAATAAGAAACTTCTGGAAAAAGGATATGATCCTAATGTGAAGGTGGAGGGGGCATGGCTTCCATTAAGTACTGCGGTATTTAATGGTCAAATAGAGACCGCAAAAAAATTAATAAATAAAGGTGCAGATGTGGATTTAGCGATCTATGAGCTAAAAGAAGTTGCATCGAAACAATCGCCCTACTTGAGCTATCCAGATAATAGAAAAATATATGATAAGGCTAATTTGGCTGTTGAAATGCTGAATAGGTTTACGCCCAGACAGGTGGTCCAACAAACTAATGTCTCTCAAAGCCTCACCAAAGAAGACCTTGCAAACATTGTTAAAGCCGCAGTTGAAGATGCAAAAAAGTCTCAGAATAAAAACATAAGGACAGCCTCCGCAGTTCAGCCCGATATAGATAAACCTTTTTTCAGTACAGAATCAAAAATCATGGGTGACAATGATTATGCAATTATCATTGGCATTGAAGGTTATAGCAGTTTGCCGAAATCTGATTATTCCTACGACGATGCCAAGCTGGTAAAAAATTACCTCAAGGCTTTGGGTGTAAAGGAAAGAAACATCGAATTACTGACCGATGAAAAGGCAACTCTGTCAGGGATTATGAAATCGATTGAAGCATGGCTGCCAAACAAGCTCAAGAAAGGCGGAAAGGTTTTTGTTTATTATTCCGGCCACGGCTCTCCTAACCCGGTAACAGGCGAGGCTTTCATCGTTCCCTATGATGGCGATCCAAATTACCTTAATGTTACAGGATATCCCCTGAAACGGCTGTACGAGAAACTCGGACGGCTGCAGGCATCCGAAGTCATTGTTGTTTTGGACTCCTGTTTTTCCGGGGCGGGTGGAAGGAGCGTTCTTGCCAAAGGAGCGCGGCCATTGGTTATGACATCACAGAGCATGGTCATGCCCCAGAACATGGTGGTGCTGTCGGCAACGCAGGGCTCGCAGATAAGCACTTCGTCTCAGGAAAAAGGCCACGGAATATTTACATACTATTTCCTCAAGGCGATCAAAGATGGCAAGAAATCTGTCTCTGAAATCTATGAGCATATAAAACCATACGTAGAAGACGATGCAAAATCAATAAATGTCCAGCAATCACCAAGTAT
>JASJGP010000266.1:0-6853 GCA_033791485.1 Desulfobacterales bacterium
GTACAGTCCAACGGAATGCTGCTGGCCGCTGTTGATGATAAAGTATGCTCCATTGCCACTTTTGATAAAAAAATGAAGCCAGGAACCTCTGTAAGGTAACTTAAGTGAAATAGTTGAGTCGTAACACTTTTGAACATCGAACGTTAAACATCCAATGATGAAATCGCTTCGCTCCACCGATCTATAAATTGGCAGAATACCTTATTCAAAATTCGAAGTTGGACGTTCGATGTTGAATGTTCATTTATTTGCCCTTATTTAACTTTAAACTTTCTATTTTGCATATTGCAACCAGTTGAAAACAACCACTTGAAGGGGTAATCCAAAGCCCCAGGCCTCTGAGCCAGGATTCTTTATTAAGAATGAATACCCTCCCTAAATGTTACGGCATCATACCTGTACGGTATAAATCTACACGATTTCCCGGAAAACCGCTTGCTGATATTCTGGGTAAACCGATGTTCTGGCATGTATTTAATCGGGCCAGGCTGTGTCCTGAGCTCACAAGTGTTATGCTAGCAACGGACGATGACAGGATTTTTTCAGCAGCAAAAAAACTCGATGTTCCGGTGGTCATGACCAGAGATGACCACGAAAGCGGAACCGACAGGGTCCTGGAAGCCGCGGAATCCATAAAAATTCCCCAGGATGCTGTTGTAGTAAATATTCAGGGGGATGAGCCGACACTAAAGCCCGCTATGATCAGCGAGCTGATAGTTCCTTTTAAAAACCCGGATGTTCTTGTAACAACTCCGATAAAAAAAATTACCCTCGAAGAAGCCGAAAACCCGGATATCGTAAAAGTCGTTTTTACATTAAACGGAAAAGCACTCTATTTTTCCAGATCTCCCATCCCCTGTCCGCGAGAAAACCGGGAAAGCGAATTTTACGGCCATATTGGACTCTACGCTTTCCGCATGAATGCTCTCAGGCAGTTCGTGGCGCTACAACCAGGCCGCCTTGAAAGGACTGAAAAACTTGAGCAGCTTCGTTTACTTGAAAACGAAATACCTGTTCATGTTCTAATAACAAAGTATAGAAGTATAGGTGTAGATCGACCTGACGATGTTGAAAAAGTCAGTAAAATACTCAAAGGAGAAAGAGACTAAAAATGGAAAGACTTATAAAAGCAGCAAGTGAAAGAGCGGGTAAAACCCCAGCTGAAAAGATTATAGTTTTTTTTAAAAATGCCTGTAAACTCGCTCATACCTGCCTTATGGCAAATATTTATTTTGGTAAGAGCGAATCCAGCGTACCGGAAAATTCCATTATATTTTCCCCTTACACAAAAAACATGCTGAATTGCGGGCTTGCCGGAATAGTCTCATTTAAGGGCAAAGAGAAGGCAGACCGATCGGTCGATATAGCATCTTTAGACGGCATGGCTAAAAAAATTGACCAGTTTTCATATACTGCTTGTCAGAAAAACAATTATTCCATAGATGACCATTATCTTGGTGGAAATGATCTTATCGACTCTTTCTTTCAATCCGTCCGCACATTTAAAGACAAAGATCTTTTTTACAATCTTTTTGTTAACGAAGAAATGCAGGACGAACTTGCAAAATTAGCAGGTCGCCTTTTAAATATCATTGATGCACAAGCGAAATTGCTGTCTGACAATATGGGGCATCTTGAGACAAAAGATGTCGATACAATCACACAACGAATTGAAAGTTTAAAGGATATTGCATGGTGTCTTAATTCTGAAATCATAGATAATTTAAAAAAGGTTAATAACCTGCTCAGTCTTTGCCAAACTTCGCCAACTTTTTCCTCTGTAAATATATTTAAAAATATTAACGCAGTCCTTAACGCCATTGATCGTCTTGAAGTAAGGGGCCGTGATTCAGCGGGCATCTCTTTGATGTTTATTATGGAAAAGGCCCAATATGAAAAATTTGAAAAAACAGTTGAGAATGCAAATCTTTTTAACCGGTTTAAAGAGCGGTCGGCCCAGGATGTTCTGACAAATATGGGCATCAGTGTTAATGAGACAAAAGATGAAAGCGAAAAAGAACTCTCAGCGATAACTCTGACTTATAAAATTGCGGCTGAAATCGGAAAGCTCGGGGATAATATAAGTTTTTTGCGAAAACAGATTAAAAACGACCCTGTTCTTCAAATAATGGCCGATTTTCCCCACAGGTTTCACACTGTCTCTTCCCATACACGCTGGGCATCGGTTGGCGCTATCACCGAAGCAAACTGTCATCCTGTTGACAATGATATCCCGGGGAACCGGAAGGATAAAACAGGAATAATTCATGTATGTTTAAACGGTGATATCGATAACTACATGGAGTTGAAAGAGGAATTTGAATCAGATGGAAATTCTATCCACAGCGACATAACCTCTGACACTAAAATCATTCCCATCCGAATTGAAAAGTATCTTAAACAGGGCCACAGTGTCCGGGAAGCATTTAGGCTGGCAGTCAATGATTTCGAGGGGTCCCACGCCATATCCATGCATACCGATCTTGCACCCGGCATGCTTTTTCTGGCCCAGAAAGGAAGCGGCCAGTCTGTTTTCATAGGACTGGCTGAAAATCATTATATGCCTGTTTCCGAAGTTTACGGGTTTATTGAAGAGACTCAATCCTTTATTAAAATGGACGGGGAAACAGTTGCAGAAGGAATAAAAGGAGATATCCAGGGGCAGATTTTCATTCTCAGGCAGAAATCAGGCGGAGGCATTGAAGGCATCCATGCAATGTTTTATGACGGAACCCCGATTAAACTTGGTGAAAAAGATATTAAGCACACAAAAATTACATCAAGAGACATAGATCGCCAGAAATTTCCCCACTATTTTTTAAAAGAGATTTCGGAATCTCCGATTTCAGTTGAAAAAACCCTTCAAAGCCGCTGGAGAATCAAAGATGACGAAAATAAATCATATGTTACCGCAATCGATGAAACAATCATTCCACAGTCATTGAAAAAAGCGCTGACTGAAAATCGAATACGACGTATTTTTTATATCGGACAGGGGACTGCCGGTGTCGCCTCCCTGGCATGTGCCGACATTTTGAGTTATTACCTGGATGACCCTGGGATTCAAATCAATGCACTCAAGGCATCGGAACTTAGCGGGTTTAAACTTGACGAACAAGACGACGCCCAAAGCATGATTGACACCCTTGTAATTGCCATAAGCCAGTCAGGCACAACTACAGATACAAATCGCACAGTTGAAATGGTGAAAGAACGGGGTGCTTATACCCTTGCTATTGTAAACCGCAGGGATTCGGATATCACATTCAAGGTGAATGGCGTCATGTACACAAGCAGCGGCCGGGACATTGAAATGTCTGTGGCCTCAACAAAGGCATTTTACTCGCAGATCGTTGCGGGTGCTATCCTCGGACTTTTTATTGCCGATCTTAAAGGTCGCAGGAATGATGCCTTTATATCAGAGGAAATAAAGCGACTTCTTGAAATCCCTTTGCATATGAGAAAAGTTCTGGCAATGAAAAATAAAATCGAAGATTCAGCAAGAAGACTCGCTCCTGCCAGAACATACTGGGCGGCCGTCGGAAGCGGACCTAACAAAGCTTCAGCAGACGAGATACGGATCAAACTTTCCGAACTCTGCTATAAGACAATTTCATCCGACTTTGTTGAAGACAAAAAGCATATAGACCTTTCATCAGAGCCACTTATAATTGTCTGCGCCGCAGGGACAAGGCCAACTGTGATTGGTGATATTATTAAGGATACGGCTATATTTAAAGCTCACAAGGCCATGCCTGTCGTCATTGCTGATGAAGGGGAGAAAAGGTTCGGTCCTTATGCAGAAGATGTCTTTCATGTTCCTGTTATAAGTGAACATCTTGCACCCATTTTAAACACTCTTGTTGGACATCTTTGGGGATATTATGCTGCCCTTGCTATTAACGAAGGGTCACGATTTCTATACGGTTTCCAGGAAGAAATTCGAAATACAATAGACGAACATGCTAAAGAGGGTATGGATGTCTATGAAGTTATTCTGGAGAAAACGTTCAGGGAAAAAATACTTACGTTCTACAACGAATTCAGAAGAAAAAAAACTCACAACCGTTTTCCGACAGCCATGGGAATTGAAGCCGCTTCAGATATGACTCTCCTACTTAAGTACCTGTCCGGAAGACTTCCGGTATCCGATTTTGAACTGGATTTCGGCATAAAGGGAACACCGCTAAACATGCTCAACAGCCTTTTCAAGTGCCTGGGGGAGTCGATCAATTGCATGGCCCGGCCTGTGGATGCAATCAAACACCAGGCAAAAACAGTTACCGTGGGAACAAGCCGAATTAGTGAAAAAGTTGAAGGAATACTCTTTGAAGCTCTGGCTGCACACAATTTCAATTTCTCCCAGCTTATAAACAGAAACATCCTTGTCCTTAAAAACCTTCAACAAATCGTTTCTGACATCAAAGGGGCTATTCGATACAGAATCGGCAAATTGAACCTCCTCGGCGAGCCCACGGATGAAACAACCATTGAGGTATTAAAAAAAGAAGGGGTGCTTTTGCCTATTCCATCCCGCGTGGAAACCGACACAAAACTTAAAGGAACTAAAAAAATAATTATAAGTCAGGGAAATGTCTATATCGGCAAAGGGCGCAAAGATGATAGGAGTATTATTGTTATTCCAATAATTTCCACCTCCCCGGATATGCCGAACATGATTGAATACCTGCTTTTACTTAATGTGGGTTTCAAAGAGAATATCCCACTTTCAACAAAGATAAAGGCTCTGGGAGGAAAGTACGAGCATATCAAGAATATCGTTCAGGAAAACAGCATGCGATGGGACGACATTCACCTTGAACTTGTTGAGACTGATAAACTTTTCGGAAGCTCTGCTGAAAAGATAGGGGAATTTATTGTGTCGAGCCTGGCGAAGTGAATGGACGGTTTTAAAAAATGGGAGATATCACCATGAGTAAATCAACGCATGACGAAAATTTGAAAGAGAAAAATATGACAAAACGATCGTTCATCGATCGCCGCTCAGGTGATGACAGACGCAAAACATACAGTTTGGATTACTTTGAAAATGACGGAAAAGAAAACAGAGTTAAGGAAGAACGACGTAAGCAGGGTGAACGCAGAGTCAACCCTGAGTCCGAATAATAGAGTTCCGTTTCGTTTCATCTTCTTACGACTTTATCATAGATGCCTTGATAAAATCTCTGAACAACGGGTGTGGTTTCATGGGGCGTGATTTGAATTCCGGATGAAACTGGCAGCCAAGAAACCACGGATGGTCCTTAACCTCAACAATTTCAACGAGATCACCGGCTGGCGACATGCCACTTATTGTCAATCCCTTTTCCTTGAGTATCTCTTTATACTCGTTGTTAAATTCATACCTGTGCCTGTGCCGTTCTGAAATATCTTTAGTTTTATAAGCATTAAATGCAAATGTATCCTCTTCAAGCCTGCAAGGATAGGCACCAAGGCGCATAGTAGCGCCCTTGTCAGAGGTGACGTCGCGCTTTTCAATGCTTTTCGTTTTATCGTCATACCACTCAAGCATCAGGTATATAACAGGATGGGGTGTATTCTTATCAAATTCGGAACTGTTGGCTTTTTCCAGGCCGGCAACATTTCGTGCAAATTCAATAACCGCAATCTGCATGCCAAGGCAAATACCGAAATAGGGAACTTTCTTTTCCCTCGCATAATTGGCGGCGCATATTTTTCCCTCAATACCGCGCGTCCCGAACCCGCCGGGAACCAGTATTCCGCCTGCATCAGCAAGATACTCATTGCATGTTTTACTGTCTATTTTTTCTGAATCAACAAAAACGAGATTAACACGACAATCATTGGCGATACCACCGTGATATAAAGCCTCATTTAAGCTTTTATAAGATTCAGTCAGGTCAACATATTTTCCGACGATTGCTATGGTAACGGAATGTGTCGGCGCTTTGTACATTTCTACAAATTTTTTCCAGGCATCGAGCTTGGGAGCCCTGGTCCAGATATTCAGCAATTCTACAATTTTATCGTCCAGACCTTCCTTGTTAAAGATCAGCGGAACTTCGTATATGCAATCCAAATCTTTTGCAGTAATCACGGCATCTACCGAAACATTACAGAAGAGGGCTATTTTGGACTTGATATCTTTAGACAGATACCTGTCCGTACGGCAAAGGAGTACGTCGGGTTGAATACCTATGCTCCGAAGTTCCTTTACACTGTGCTGGGTAGGCTTTGTTTTAAGCTCTCCTGCCGTTCCGATATAAGGGACAAGGGTAAGATGTATATAAATTACATTTTCCTTTCCGACTTCAGCTTTAAACTGTCGTATGGCTTCAAGAAAAGGAAGGCTTTCTATGTCACCTATAGTACCGCCTATTTCAACGATAACAATATCTATTCCGTCCGCCACAAGTTTTATGCTGTTTATAATTTCGTCGGTGATATGTGGAATAACCTGTACTGTGCCCCCCAGGTAATCACCCCTTCGTTCCTTGGTAATAACAGAGTGATATATCTTCCCAGTGGTAAAATTATTATCTTTGCCCAGTTTTGCGTTTGTAAACCGTTCATAATGACCAAGATCCAGGTCGGTTTCAGAACCGTCATCTGTAACAAAAACTTCTCCATGTTGGAAAGGGCTCATAGTTCCAGGATCAACATTAAGGTAAGGATCAAATTTCTGCATCACTACATTATATCCCATCTTTTTTAGTAGAAGTCCGATAGAAGAAGAAGCAATACCTTTTCCCAATGAGGATAAAACCCCGCCAATTATAAAAATGTGTTTAGCCACAATATTCTTCCTTTGCTTTTTTTATGATGTAAACAAGCTGTTGGTAGAAAAATTTGGATCACTGGTAAGATTAAT
>JASJGP010000267.1:0-3621 GCA_033791485.1 Desulfobacterales bacterium
CGTCCGGTAAATGCCACCACGGAGATCTGTCTGGCAAGTGTCTTTGTTTTACATTTCGGGCACTTGGGCATTTTGATCGTATTAATGGTTTTGGAAAAAAAATTAAAAAGAGTATTACAGTCCCTGCAATAAAATTCGTAGATTGGCATGGTTTTACCTCTTTTGATATCACATTCGCTTCGAGACCTTTGCAAAACGCCCCTTTTTGCTCAATTTCTGCGTCAGGCTCAAATTTTAATCCTCGAAATACTAAATGTATTCCTGTGGTTAAAATTTTCGCCTTCCTTGATCTCGAACAAAATTGAACATTTTGAAATTGCCTCACTTGCGGTCATGCTTCTAATCATCCTTTTTATCAATCCTGTTTATTATCCACCTTAGCAGTTTTTTATCATCCTTGTAATCTGTGTGTTCCTTTAAATCAGCAACAGGCATCTCGGCACGGGCCATACTTTTGTGTCCGCCGGCAGAACCGAAAAGACCGAAGCTTTTTTGTGCTGTTTTTCCTGCGTTCCTGCGGATGCCGTCATTTCTGAAAATGATAATTAGTTTCTTTTCATAAACACCTGAAATAATACTCCATGTTACGGAATTAACTCTCATGAAAAAATCGGCTATAAGGACGCAAACATCAGGGTTGACTACAGTTCCCAGATGGACAAATACTTTGCCTTTGCGTATGAGCCTGTTTTGCAAAGCGGTTTTAAAATATTTAAGAAAATCAAGTCGCAGTTCCGCCTGTTCGATTTTTCTGGCAAGGTGGATATTCGCAAATTTAAAAAGAAACTGAAAGGCTTTGATATCTTCTATTTGAGTTTGTTGTTTAAAATTACCCGTATCTGTTTTAATGGCAAGAAACATGCCTGTTGCCAGCTTGGCTGAAGGCTTGATTTTCGCGGCTCGAAGGTATTCGGTCATTATGCTGGTTGCAGCGCCGTAATTTGGGCGGATATCGAGAAAAGGTGCGTCAACTCCGGTATCAGGATGATGATCTATAATCACATCGTGCCTGAACCTTGCGAAGGCTTCGTTATGAACCGGCTGGGAATCGACTATGACTGTTTTACTAAACTCGTTTTCATCAATTTCATCAACATGAACAAGATTCACCCCCAAAAGACGAATCATGGCCAAATTATCCGGCCGCTTGATAACATTGATATTGGATATGGTTATACCGGCTACTTTGCGCCACAACAGTCTTTTCACGGCCATGGCGCACGCAATGGCGTCCGGATCAGCATTAATCAATATTAAGACGTTATCATTGCTGGAAAACTGATCATAAAAACGGTGTAATTTTTCAGATGCGGATGGAGACATAGGTCAATCGTAGCCTTTATTATTGATGCGCTCGTAAAAAGTCCGATTATTACGAGACTGTCATTATTCGTTCTCATTTATTACGCCAGTACAGGTTTTTTTTCAATAGAAAATCAAAAAAAAGTATTGACTACTCACGTAGTCAGGCTGAAGCTGTTTAGACTGAAGCTTGCATGCCTCTGGTATGGCTGAAGGGGTTAAAAAATCACGATCGGATATACTTTTTACGAGTTCATCAAAAGCAGTAATTTCCTTAATAAAAATTATCATTTCTGTTGACATCTCTTATATTTTATGAGCAGAAGACTCTTTTGTTTATTTCAATTGCTGGCTTAGCAAAGTCCCTGCTGATATAGCATTAACAAAAAATTTCTATAATTAACCGGGGAGGTTTCAATTGTACGGTTTAGAAGCAATAAATGCCGCTAACGGCTGGGCCATGGCTTATACCGGCGCCATAATCGTTTTTTTAGGCCTTGTGGTGTTGTCTTTTGTGGTTTCCCAGCTTCATAGAATTTTAAGTTTCTGGGAAAATTTTATTTCAAAATTCAACCAAAACCATCAAACAGAGCAAACCGATGAAATGCAAGGTGAAGATACTTTTTTAGTCCCTCATCTTGTTCCTTCAGATATCAACGAAGCTGCAAGCTATTATTCTCATTTGATTGAAGATCTTGACCAGCCTTTTGAGCTCACCAAGCTTTATGAAATTTCTCAGCAAAAGGGATTTCCGCATCCGCATATAACAATTTCAAACTTCAGGCAGGCCAATATACTGGTCCCCGCAGGAGATGGCCTGTTTACGTGGAGCCAACCATAGAACATATAAAAAATTAAAGGTTAATCAATGGAACTGTTAATTCAATTCTTAACAAACACCGGTTATTACCTGGCGGATTTTCGCAACGTAATCATGCTTTTTGTCGGGTTTATATTTATCTATTTGGCCACGGCCAAGAAATATGAGCCTCTCCTTCTGGTACCCATAGGTTTTGGAATTCTTGTCGGCAATGTACCATTTTTTAAAGGTTTCGGACTGGGCATATACGAATCCAACAGCGTTTTGCATTATTTATATTTTGGTGTCACCTCCGGTTTATACCCGTCGATTGTTTTTCTTGGCCTCGGGGCAATGACTGATTTTTCCTCTTTGCTTGCTCGCCCAAAGCTGATGCTCCTGGGAGCCGCAGCCCAGATGGGTATATTTTTTACCCTCCTGAGTGCTCTTGCACTCGGATTTCTTCCAAAAGAAGCAGCGTCCATTGCAATTATCGGAGGAGCCGACGGGCCGACATCGATATTTCTCACTGCTAAGCTGGCGCCACACCTGATCGGACCCATCGCAATCGCAGCATACTCTTACATGGCATTGATTCCTGTAATCCAACCACCAATTATGAGGCTGCTGACTACCCACAAGGAAAGGGTAATCCACATGTCGGAACCCCGCGAGGTGTCAAAGAAGGAATTGGTCATTTTTCCTGTTGTCGGTGTTATCCTTTGCTGTTTCCTGGCGCCGGCTTCTATACCCCTTCTTGGAACATTCTTTTTCGGAAATTTCATGAAAGAATGCGACGTAACTGGACGCCTGGTCATAACCGCCCGTACTGCCATTATAGATATAGCAACGATTTTCCTTGGATTTACAGTTGGAGCAAGTACCCAGGGGGATGTGTTTTTAACCGGAAAATCGGTTGGCATTTTCTGTCTCGGCGCAGTTGCATTCAGCATAGCAACTGCATCAGGTGTAATTTTTGCCAAGATAATGAATCTCTTCCTTAAAGATAAAATCAATCCTCTTTTAGGAGCAGCCGGTGTATCAGCAGTACCCGGATCCGCCCGTGAAGTTCATCTGGTGGGGCAAGAAGAAGACCCTACAAATTACCTGTTGATGCATGCCATGGCATGTAACTCATCCGGTGTGATCGGTTCTGCAATATGCGCCGGTATTTTATGGAGTTTCCTGGTATAAAAGGAGGTTACGATGGTTGCAAAAATTTTAATCAGAAGACGTTTTAAAATGGGAAAGACAAAGGAAATTTTTACCCTGCTCAAAGATTTCCGTACCGCAGCCTTGAATCAACCGGGATATATCTCCGGTGAAACCCTGATAGAAAATAGTGATTCCCAGCATATGCTCGTTATCGGCACATGGGAAAATATGGAAAGCTGGCATAGCTGGAAACAAAATAGCAAAAGAAAAGAATTTGAAGCCATGCTGGAAATTTATCAGGAAGGACCCACCGAATACGAAGAGTATCTTTTAGGCGTGTCTCATCTGGAATAGCATTTCACCAC
>JASJGP010000268.1:0-2915 GCA_033791485.1 Desulfobacterales bacterium
AACTGATTAATACTAGAAAAAAAAGTTTAAACCGAACATCAAGTTTGTGCAAAATTGATTTTCCACAACAATAGCTTAAAGCCGTCAGCTCAGCCATGATGCGACCTCCGCTCCCAGCCGGGTAGCACATGGCGTTCTTACTCCGAACATCTCTGCTTCCTGCAGTATTATACCAGGAATCCCGTCTCTAACCACCTTACCGTCTTCCATGATTAAAAGACGATTTGCATGGGCAATAACCTTTTCAATATCGTGAGTAGTAATAATTATGGTGTGGCCCGACTGATGCAAAGATATAATCTGTTCTAAAACCTGCCTGACCCCTGGATAGTCAAGGCTGGAAAAAGGTTCGTCAAAAACTATAATTTTCGGCTCCATGGCAAGAATACCCGCTATGGAAAGTCGCCTCTTTTCTCCGCCAGAAAGCAAATGGGGCCTTTTGTCCGCATGCTGTGTCAAACCAACCGATTCTAAAGATGTCGAAACTCTTTTTTCGATCTCCTGCCTGTCAAGACAGAGGTTTTCCGGCCCAAAAGCAACATCAGCATATACCGTTTCTCCCACGATCTGACTGTCGGCATTTTGAAACACCATGCCGACAATTTGCCTTGCTTTTTTAATATTGCGTGATACCTCAACTCCATCTACTAATACCATTCCTTTGGTTGGCAGGAGAAGACCGTTTAAGTGCTTTAAAAGTGTGGTTTTGCCACTACCGTTTTGCCCTCCGATAACTATAAATTCCCCCTCAGTTATTGAAAGATTTATTCCGTCTATTCCGAGAGTGCCGTCCAAAAAACTGTGACTCAGATTTTTTATCTCAATAATGTTCACTCAATTCCTCACAATAGTTCAGCCACAAAGTCACGAAGGCACTAAGATTATAATTTAGAATCATCTCCCAAAGAGTTGGTCGATTGATCAGGGTTCAAGGATTCTAGGGGTCAAGGGTTCGAGTGAAAATCACCGTAAAACAAATACATATAGAAAAACCACGACTCTTTTGACCGATTCCTAAGGGCAGAGAAAACGTAAGTGTTTATGCCATCTGTATCAAGCCGTTTGCATTCACTTGAACCCTTGACCCCTCGAATCCTGGAACCCTCTTCTCCAACTAAATTGGAGAAAAACCAGAATTTATATCTCTTCTTTGTGCCTTGGCGCCTTTGTGGCTATACTGTCACAGTTCCTCATTATTACCGGCCGCAGTGACTTTGCGATAGCTGCAGCAGCCGCAATCTTTAATGCGTCACCGATTAAAAATGGATACATCCCTACAGTAAGAGTTTTTGTCAAAGTCATGCCTGTTAAAACTTTAAGCCATATAAGCCCGCATGAATAAATGATGATAGTGCCACAAATCATAGCAATTAAATCATAAATCATTCTTTGTCCTGTTTTCTCCGCAATAAGACCGGTTATAAAAACCCCTGGAAGATACCCCAAAAGATATCCGCCAGTGGGACCCACAATGCGTGAAATTCCCCCAAGGCCACCGGCAAATACAGGCAGCCCGCAGACACCGGCTAAAAGATATACACCGACACTTGCAAGACCCCACCTGCTCCCAAGTAAAAGCCCGGAAAGAAGGACAAACATGTTTTGAAGAATAATTGGAACAGGCCCTATCGGTATCGCCAAATATGCACCGGCCGCTGTTAATGCTGCAAACAAGGATGCATATACTGTCATTCGAAGTTGTGTAGAACTATTCATATTTTGTGAAAGCAGTCCCCGTAAATAATTTTTTTTATGGATCCGTCTGCAAGTTTTAAGACCAGCGCACCGTTTGCATCAACATCAGTTGCCAAGCCTTCTGAAATCTCCCTGATAGTAACTATTTTTACCTGTTGGCCTATAGTCGTTGTGCACTTTTTCCACATAGATATAACATTTTCAAGACCATTAACATTAACTATGTCTTCAAATTCATTTAAAATTTCGGTCAAAAGCTTTTTTCTTGTTATCTGCTTTCCTGTTAATTTTTTTAACGATGTTGCTCCTGGTTCTTTCTTTTCAGGATCATTATTAACATTAATACCCATGCCTACGTTTATAAATGTAACAATATCCCCTTCCGCTTCCATTTCAGAGAGCATACCTGAAACCTTCTTTCCGTCAGCCAGAATATCATTTGGCCATTTTACCATGGCATCAACACCGTATAGTTTGCGTAATACCCTGACTAAGGTAAGAGAAGCTGCAAAGTTTATCAGCGGGCTTAACACCGGTGATATTTGCGGCCTTAGGATAATTGTAAAATATAGACCGCCTTTAGAAGAATGCCAGACCCTTTTTAACCGTCCTCTTCCCTTTGTCTGACATCCCGCAATAACAACAGTAAAATCAGGACTCCCTTTTCTTGCAAGCTCTCTTGCTATGTCCATTGTAGAAGTCACTTTAGAAAAATACTGAATCTTTGATTCTCTTTCGGGAAATTCCCACGGAAAAAGTACGTCAGGAGATCCTGCAAGTTGATATCCATTTGAAGTGGTTATTATATTATATCCAAATTCCTGAAGCTTTTTAATATGTTTCCAGATTGAAACCCTTGAAACCCCAAGCTTGGAACTAAGTTTCTCCCCTGAAACAACTCCCTTTTTTCCCTGTAAAGTACTAAGGATACGACCTTTCATCTCATAAACCATCCTTTGGTTAACCTGATAGAAGTTGTAAGTTAACGACAATTTCATTAAGCGTCAACTAAAATTATTTCTTAGAGAACCCTAAATGTTTGCTCAAAATTAACTTCACATTTTATTGAGCAAACTCTAAGTAAAACTTTTCACAAAAATATGGTAATGTTTTCTATATTGTTATATTATGTTATCAATTTAAAAAAACCTTTTGTTTTGTATTATTTGAATAACTATCTTATAAACTTGACAATTATTCTTATCTATTATATTTGGCAT
>JASJGP010000269.1:0-2885 GCA_033791485.1 Desulfobacterales bacterium
GGTGGCGGTACCACAGAAATTATGAAAGAAATTATTTCTAAATTGATGTAGCCCTAACCTATATCCTAAATCCATGCCCAAGATTTAAGCCATTGATACCTACCAAATCTGGAGCAATTTTTTTTACTTTGCCGTTAATAATAACTTAAGGAGTTTTTATTAAAATGGAAAAAACAATTAATGAAGTGTTCAGAAACCGGGTAGAAAAATCCAAGGACAGGATAGCAGTCGAAAAAAAAAAGAATGGAAAATGGGAGCAGGTCACCTGGAATGAATACTATGATAACTCCCGCGCACTGGGTCTTGCCCTGACAAGGATCGGTGTAAAAAAAGGGGATCGCGTCTCCCTTCTTTCTGAAAACAGGCTGGAATGGCTTTACTCTGATATGGGAACCCTTGGTATCGGGGCTGTATTGGTACCGATTTATACGACATTAACGGCAGAAGAAGTAGAATATATTGTAGAAAATTCCGAATCAAAAGTTCTCATCGTTGAAAATCAAGATCAACTGGACAAGGCGCTTACATTTAAGAATAAAACCAACGCCCTTGAAAAGATTGTTATAATAGAAATGCCTGATCGAGAGATATCAAATTCAAGTATAATCTCATTTGAAGAATTGTTCTCACGGGGTAGGGAAAAATTTGAAGAATCAGGCCCGCTTTTTCTTGCTCTTTCAAAAGAGGTTGCACCCGAAGACCCTGCGACGATTGTCTACACTTCCGGGACCACAGGTGTTCCCAAAGGGGCAATGATTCTGCATAAAAACATAATGGCGGTCATAAAATCAATCAACAAAATATCCCCCCCCTTTGTTTATGAAAATGATCAAAGCGTTCCGTTTCTTCCCTTAAGCCATGTTTTTGAGCGCGTCGCCGGTCATTTTTATGGCATGTATGCCGGAATTACATCTTCATATGCTCAAAGTATTGAAACATTTGCCGTTGATATAAAAGAAAAAAAGCCCACTGTTGTATTGGCCGTACCCAGGGTCTGTGAAAAAGTTTACCAGAAAATAACCATGCAGGTTGATGAACAGCCCAAATGGAAACAAACGCTATTCCACTGGGGCCATGAGATCGGTCTTCAAAGAAGTGAACTGAAAGAGAAAAATAAAAAAATTCCCCTCTTCATGGCATTAAAATACAAAATTGCCTATCTTTTGATTTTTAAAAAACTGTCCCAGGCCCTTGGTGGCAGAGTGCGCTGGATGACAGCATCCGGAGCACCCACATCCAAAAAAATAATTCAATTTTTTAATGCAGCAGGAATCGCGGTTATTGAAGGATACGGAATGACAGAGTGCTGTGCCCCGGCAACCTTAAGCGGCTTATATGATTACAGGATAGGAACGGTTGGCAAACCCTTGCCTGATGTGGACATTAAAATTGCCCCGGATGGTGAAATTCTCATAAAGGGAGATAATGTGTTTGCCGGTTACTGGAAGATGGAAGAAAAGACAAAAGAGGCATTTACAGAAGAGGGTTATTTAAAGAGCGGCGATATCGGAGAATTTAGAGATGGGTTTCTCACAATTACGGATAGAAAAAAAGATCTAATCATAACATCAGGGGGCAAAAATGTGGCCCCTCAGAAAATCGAAGGTTTGTTTCTATCGGATCCGTTATTTTTAAGTTTTGTCGTAATTGGAGAAAAGAAAAAATTTCTTAGCGCCCTTGTAAATATAAACCTTAACCAAGCTAAAACCCTGGCTGAAAATAACAATATCGGTTTTGATATGCCTCAAGACCTTCTTAAGAATAAAGAATTCTTATCCATCATTGACGAACATGTTGCTGAAAGAAATTCTCATCTGGCCCGCTATGAAACCATTAAAAAATATAAAATTATTGAGAATGAATTTTCCCAAGAAACAGGAGAACTGACAGCTTCGTTAAAGTTGAAAAGAAATGTAATTTACGAGAAGTATGAATCTCTTATTCAAGAGATATACGACACGTTATAAGTACATATGAATCCATGTATGTTGATGCAAATCAGGGAGGAGTGATGTCGCTTATTTTTGAGAAAAAAGAGGGTGTTGCCTATATTATCTTGAATAGGCCGGAGGCCAGAAATGCCATGGATGCGGCAAGTGTCGTGGACCTGGTCCGGGCCTGGGAAGAATACCGGGACGATGATGACCTGCGGTGCGCCGTGATCACGGGATCCGGGGATGAAAGTTTTTGCGCGGGTGCGGATTTGAGACGATTGATACCTTTGTTTACAGGGAGCAGAAAAGCACAGACAGAAGCGGAAAGACAGGTTCAGGCCGATCCGTTGATGGTGCAAAAAGCCTGGCTCAGGGATTTGGATATCTATAAGCCCATTGTGGCCGGCGTTAACGGCCATGCCATTGCCGGGGGGCTGGAGTTGCTCTATGCCGCAGACATTCGCATTGCCGCCGCAGGGGCAAAGTTTGGGCTGCAGGAGGTGAAGTGGGGGCTTTTCCCCATGGGTGGGTCCAGTGTAAAGTTGCCCCGGCAGATCCCCTATGCCCGGGCCATGGAGATGATGCTTACCGGTGAACTTATCGATGGGAAAGATGCCCTGGCCTTGGGGTTGATCAACCGACTGGTCCCCCCTGAAAAGGTCATGGAAGAATGTGAACGCATGGCCCGGATCATTATTCAAAACGCGCCTTTGGCCGTGAGCGCCATCAAAAAGGCCGTGATGACCAATACGGGGCTGACCCTTGAGCAGGGCCTGAAGAATGAGTTTGAACTGGCCGTCCCGGTGTTCATGAGCCAAGATGCCCAGGAAGGCCCAAAGGCCTTTAAAGAAAAACGAAAGCCTCGCTTCAAAGGTAAATAGGCCTCTGCCTTGTAAAATCGCCACCGGGTTGTGCTAGGCCAGTCCCCAGTTCTGATTCACCAAAAGCACT
>JASJGP010000270.1:0-3370 GCA_033791485.1 Desulfobacterales bacterium
GATGCACTCCCTGATACCGACCCCGGTTCTATTACGGTGACCTCTTAATAATCTTACGTCATGCATCGGGTAGCCTGCTCCAACATCCGGTTTGATAGTCCCAATCAGCCAACCTACAATCAAATGAAACGCCGCCTCGCTTTCAAGTTTCAAGAATTCTCCCATTATATTTACTGAGTCCTTGAGGTCAGCGATGGGCAACATACCTGGTGTTCGCTTGAATTTGACCGGAGACTCATTTCCAGAAACTTTCTGCCAACTTTCTTCGGAAATCTCAATTTGATCCCAGTTTTCATTTGCCATATCGATATAAATTGAATTTTTGTGGGAAGCTAAACGGATGAGCACCTCACAACAATAGCCGTTAAAGTGAGCGTCTCTTTCAAGCTGCATTAAGCTAACTTGTAGTGCTTGAGCGTAAGGTATTTTTCCGATGTCTTCATATAGAAGGCGGCGTAGCCAGAGTTTAAGAGGAGATGATCAACAATATTTTTCGAGGAGTCTAATTACATAATCCATCAGCTAATAGAACAAATCGTGGATTGTTAAAAAGTGTGACATACGTGCCTGAATCGAATCTTTGCTATCCTATTAAATTTATTTTAGATTTGGTCTGCTAATCTAAACATATATAATTAAACCTCCGATCTAAAGTTCCCAAAGGTCATCGTCTATTTCCTGAATGATTTCATCTATAGGATCGACGATATTATCATCGGAAGGATGCTCTGATGAAAAGTATATATCGACTACCTTGCCTTTAACATCTTGTGCATACAGTGATCTTTCGAAAATTAATGCCACGCATAAAATTGATAAAAGAGTAATTGACCATTTCATGGGGCACCTCCTTATAGCTGGTTTTAAGGATAGTTTATAGCAGGCGTCTATTTTCTGCTCCACAAATCAGTTGTCTCTATTTTTTAAAATGTTTCTTTGGCTGTCTATCAAGGGCAGCTCCGCCTCAGCTCTGACCAGGGCGCGAACCTTGCCTGCCTGTCTAGTTGTTCTCGCAATACAGAGTTATCCACAACAGGGATAAGTGTTCGAAACTGATGTGCATAATTCCTGATTACTGGTGCCCATCTTCTTCTACTTTCGTTGGGTGGCACAAAGTCTCCAGGGTTTTGCTCTAATGCAGAAGCAATTTGAATCAAGCGTGACCCGCTCAGCGGATGAGTGGTTGGTACTCTGCCTTCCATTCTCGAAAGCACCGTAAAGAAATAAAACATGCCAACCGGAGGAACACCTATATGCCGCATGGTCTCGATGGCAAAGCGGTCGGCCTCTATCTCTTGTTGTTGGGCGCGTTCGGGCGTTATTGTGTCATAGCCAGAATGATTATGTTTAATGTGGCCCAATTCATGTGCCAGTATGAAATAGATACTGGTTTTCAATATCTGATTGCTCGTATTCTTAACATTCTGATCATTCCAAACGTTGTCACCGAGACCGAAGGCCGAGCGCGGATTTGGATACCTCAATTGATTAGCGGGAGGGGTCTTATTTACTATCATTCCTGCGTAGAGAGCTCCAGGTTCAAATGAGCAGCCCTGCCAGGTTAACCAGCCTGCAAGAGCTGCGAGGTCATCGAGGAAGGCGGCCGTCTGGATGGGAAAATAAACGGTTCTTTCATCAACGATAGCCCATACGGCAATAGGTGGGGTTTGAAGCACTCCCCTTGGAATAACCAGATGAGTATTCATAAGCGCAGCACGTTCACTTAATGGCAACTGGCCGATGAGATCTTCCCTGAATACTGCCTGTATATAGCTTCGGTAAAGCCCGTCGTTTGCTGCCAGCTCCGCTGCACTGTAAATTTGAATTCTTCTGCCTGATTGGGCTTCGGCAAAGGGCAAGACTGCACTAAGCCAGAAAATCAAAGAAATGGCAAAAAGAAATAGTTTTTTTTGCATCTTAGCACCCCCCATCTTCTGCAAAGTAAATTTTTCCTATTGGGCTTTCCTTATCGACATTGCCCATATTCAATTGGATGAAATCGTCTGAATCTCCCCACTCTTTTTGCCAAACATCGGCAATAATAGCGACTTTGGCCGTGTGGATTGCAGCCTCAACTCGGTTCATAACTAACTTGGAACCGTCTGCCTTGCCTGCAAGGCAATTAAGAATTTTTATTGGGCCTATAGCTCTTTGCGCTAAATCAGGAGAAATCGGATCGGTTGTTGCCATCCAGTTAATATTGGTAGGAATTTTGACCGCAGATTGCTCTGTGGTTGGTTTGCTGTTATTTTGCGGAAGTGTCATAATAAGAGGATGGGTAACAGAATGAAAGAGGACATAGGCACCGAATAGTGAAAAGAAGACACCAGGACCCACTTTGGTAAGTGTGACGGATAGGTTACCGAGCTTAAATTTGCCTTCACTTTCCTGTTGTGACACGATTTTAAATAATTTATAGCCCAACAATATGCAAATGGTCGCAGCTGCGACGATTAAAATTCGTTCGGAACCTCTGAAAAGCAAAGGCACAGCTGTTTCATAATTCATCGTTGGCTCCTTTCTGATTATGAATTCTATTTATAGCCTAAAGGACGTTCCAATTGCATTGTCCGGTTCAAATGATCTGGTGATCTGGGGCGTGATCTGGGGTCGCGGTAAGTATCTGACAATATGTAATATTTGCTAAAAACAGGCCCCATATTTGGGCTTAAATTGATCTTTTTGACCCTAAAATGGGCAGTTTAGGAATAAACCGACCACCAGCCATGCGCCCCCCGTATTTTTCTTAAATGTATCTTTTTTGTAGCAAAATTGGGGTTCTAAGGCCGAAATTCCGCCTTATTTTTTGTCTTATACCTAAGATAACGGTAGGTTACCCTGGTCCGACCCGGTTCTCCGACCGGTTCTCCTGAGTTTTTTCGACAATTTCGGCTTTAGTCTCAAAATAAACAGTTAGTACCTCTGCGTCGTAAAACTCAGCATTTTCACGATAATTTTCGGCGGCCTCTTCTAAAGTTTTAACAAAACCCATAATACACCTCCTCATTCATTAAAGTGATATGGACTCAGGTGATTAAGCCATATGGAGCGATAAAATGGATCAGACAGAATTTATTAAGGATCGGTTTAAGAATATGAATTACTGATGGACAAATCTTTAGAACGGACAGAGTCGGATTAGAGATTCAAAATGGTATATTGAGTTCCAATTCAGCAAGGAAGCGGTCGCAAAGAATAGTATTGGGATTATTCAACCATGTCAATATTGAAATTATAGTGGCGTCTTCGATTTTAATTTAGGGGATGTTCCCTGAGCCTGGACGATTACTGAACAATAAACGGTGCCGCCCCTTGCCCGCCGGTTAAAATTTTTTTTAACACTTCCTCAATTTTGGCCTGATTGGTCATG
>JASJGP010000271.1:0-2998 GCA_033791485.1 Desulfobacterales bacterium
CATAATATAACAGGTATTCAATAATTATGGCAAAAAAGTCTAAAAAAGTTATGTCAAAAAAACGGGTGAGAAAGAATATTTCCACAGGAATTGTGCATATTCAATCCACGTTTAACAATACCATTGTCACCATTGCCGATGAAAATGGCAACACCATATCATGGTCCAGTGCTGGCGTTCAGGGCTTTAAAGGTTCCAGAAAAAGTACTCCTTTTGCTGCAAAACTTGTGGCTGAAGATGCGGGTGCAAAGGCAATGGAGCACGGGCTTAAAAATATTGGCGTCTATGTAAAAGGTCCCGGACCTGGAAGAGAATCCGCTTTAAGAGCGCTCCATGCACTTGGGTTCAATATTTCAATGATCAAGGATGTTACACCGGTTCCCCATAATGGATGCCGTCCGCCAAAAAGAAGAAGAGTATAAAATATTAGAATTAAGCTCTTGGAGTTATAAAGGAGGAGAACGTTGGCAAGATATACAGGTTCTGTTTGCCGTCAATGCAGACGAGAGAATATGAAGCTTTTTCTGAAGGGCGACCGTTGTTTTTCAGACAAATGCAGTTATGATAGAAGAGGTTATCCGCCGGGGCAACATGGTCAGAGAAGAAGTAAACAATCTGATTATGGAATGCAGCTTAGAGAAAAACAAAAGGTTCGCCGGATTTATGGAATTTCTGAAAAACAATTCAGAATTACATTTAAACGCGCTGATCGTACTAAAGGTATCACTGGTACAAATCTGTTAAGCCTTCTCGAAACCCGTATGGACAATACTGTTTTTAGACTGGGGTTTGTGAATTCCAGGAATCAGGGAAGACATTTTGTCCGCCATAACCATTTTACCGTAAATGGGAAAAAAGTGAATATCCCTTCCTATCAGGTTAAAAAAGGTGATGTCATAGAGTTGCGTGAAAAAAGTCGCAAGGTTCAGGCTATTTCAGACTCTCTGGATGCCATCGTAAGAAGAGGTGTTCCATCGTGGTTGGAAATTAATAAAGATACTTTCAAAGGTCAGATTGTTGGCATTCCCACGCGAGAGGACATTACTCTTCCGATTCAGGAACAATTGATCGTTGAGCTATATTCAAAATAGGGTCATTATTCTATATGGTCTATCCAAATATTTATTCAGGAGATTTAAATGTCATCTGAAAAACTAGCATATGTAAACTGGCGAGAGATGATCAAGCCGGAAAAGCTTGATGTTACCACTACTTCAACATATGGCAAATTTGTATGCGAACCCCTTGAAAGAGGATATGGTATTACAATTGGTAACTCTCTGCGACGAATCATTTTGTCATCTATATACGGCGCTGCCATTGTATCTGTGAAATTTGATGATGCCCTTCATGAATATAGTGTTATATCGGATGTTCGAGAAGATGTTTCCGAGATCATTTTAAACTTGAAAGAGTTGAAGTTGATGGTCGACGACACGGAAGATAAAATTCTGACCCTCCAGGCAAAGGGCGAAGGCAGTGTGACCGGTGCTGATATTATCAGTCCCGACGGCAGAGTTGAAATTCTTAATCCCGAACAGCATATTGCCACATTATCAAAAAATGGTGTGCTTAACATGACAATGGTTGTAAAAACCGGGAAAGGGTATGCCTTGGCATCGGCAAATAAAGATGAGGATTCACCCATCGGAACCATCCCCATCGACTCCGTATTTGCCCCCATTAAACGGGTTAAATATGTGGTGGGCACCTCCAGGATCGGCCAGAAAACCGATTATGACAAGCTGACCCTGGAAGTCTGGACAGACGGCAGTGTTACACCCGACGATTCCGTTGCCTTTGGCGCTAAAATTCTTAAGGAACAAATGAATCCCTTCATTAATTTTGATGAGGAGATGGAACCCGATGATGTGGAAGACAATGCCGATGATGCAGACCGGGGATTTAACGAAAATATTTATCGATCAGTGGATGAACTGGAGTTATCTGTCAGAAGCTCCAATTGCCTGAAAAATGCCAGGATTCATACCATTTATCAACTGGTTCAAAAAACTGACGGTGAAATGCTTAAAACCAAGAATTTTGGTAGAAAATCCTTGAACGAAATTAAGGAAGTCCTGCATACCATGGAGCTTTCCCTGGGCATGGATCTTGAAGGATTTGACCCGCCAGAAGATGAGAACATTCAGGAAGGAGAGTAAATTCCATGAAACATAGAAAATCTGTATTAAAACTGAACAGAACCTCCAGCCATAGAAAGGCTATGTTTAGAAACATGGTAACTTCTCTGTTCAAACACAGCAGCATCAAAACTACGGAAGCCAAAGCAAAAGGACTGCGATCCATTGCGGATAAAATGATTACCTTGGCAAAAAGAGGTGATTTACACGCCAGAAGACAGGCGCTGGCATATATTCAGGAATCCGATGTTGTTCATACGCTATTTAATGAAGTTGCAGAGAAGTTTGATTCAAGACAGGGCGGTTATACAAGAATTACGAAGCTTGGACCCAGAAAAGGCGATGTCGCTTCCATGGTCCAGATTGAATTGATCTTAGATTGATCTCGCTCGTTTAGACTAAAACATCCCTGGTAGACCGATCTTAGGCAGGTCGATTTTACCAGGGATTTTTTTATGGTGAACCCGTTTTACTCAGCGTCCAGAACTTCCCGGATGTTGAATAAAAGATCCTTGTTTTGCAATGGTTTTTCAAGGTATCGACGAATACCTATTTCCAGGGCATTGGTTTTAGAAATGGTTTCACTATAGCCGGTACACAAAATGATGGGCATTCCTTTTCGGGTTTGAAGAACTTTTTTTGCAAGTGTATATCCCGTCATCCGGGGCATGGTCATATCTGTAATGATTAGATCAAATTGGTCTGGATTGAGCTTAAAGTGAACAAGGGCCTCCTCACCATTTTTAAAGGAATGAACCGTGTAACCGAAACGTTCAAGCAGATCTGTTGTCAGTGCTCGGATATCTTCATCATCATCCACCACCATGATGGTTTCCTTTCCTCCCCTGGGGTCACCC
>JASJGP010000272.1:0-2702 GCA_033791485.1 Desulfobacterales bacterium
TGCCGAGGATGTCGGCCGCCACAATGCTGTTGATAAGGCCATCGGCCGGCTTTTTCTTGACAACAAGCTGGAAAAGGCCGCTGTTTTACTCCTTTCTTCCCGTACAAGTTATGATCTTATACAAAAGGCTGCAAGGGCAAAAATTTCTATTATTCTCTCCATCTCTCGCCCCACTTCACTTGCTGTTGATCTTGCATCAAAACTTAATCTAACCCTTGCATGCCTGGCCAAAGGAAGTGGCCTATATATTTTCAGTGGCGGACAACGTTTTGGAAAGTAAACCCGGTTGTGTCATCCTAATTTTTTAAATTCGCTCAAAATAACGGAAAAGTTCCCAGTCAGTTACGGCTTTTTCGTTTTCTTTATTCTCCAGAAAAGCACAATGCACAAGATAATCAACAACCTGGTCTCCAAAAAGGGATCTTGCTGCCCGGGAATTATCAAAAAGCGCTACTGCCTCTGAAAGAGACAAAGGGCATTGTGGCAGATCATCTGCAGCATATGCATTTCCTGAAAACTCCTTGGGAGGCTCAATTTTGTTTTCAATACCATATATTCCGGATGCAAGGATTCCTGCAAACGTCAGGTATGGGTTGATATCAGCTCCGGGAATCCTGTTTTCAGGTCTGTAACTCTGTTTTGAACCTACAATACGATATCCTGTGGTGCGGTTGTTATAACTCCATGCGATTTTTGTGGGTGCAAATGATTCAGCACAGTACCGTTTATAAGAATTGACTGTGGGTCCGTAAAGCAGGGAAAATTCCCTGGTTAACTTGAGCATTCCTCCAAGATAATACTTAAAGGTTTTGGAAGGGGAATTACTTTTTTCATCCCAGAAAAGATTTTTTCCTGTTTCACTGTTAAAAAGGCTTGAATGAACATGACAGCTTGAACCAGACTCCTTATAGTCATATTTTGCCATAAAAGTAACCGCAGCGTCATTTTGAAAAGCAATTTCTTTTATTCCATTTTTATATATGGCGTGCCTGTCAGCCATCTCAACTGCTTTGGCATAATAAAGCCCTATTTCATGCTGTCCTGCACCACATTCTCCCTTGTGACATTCAATGGGGATTTGTGCCTGATCCATATAGTTTCTTATCTTTTGAAGCAAAGGTTCATCAAATGAAGTTGAAAGAATATGATAATCTATTCTGTAAGCAGATGAGGGTTCCATGTTTCTATAATACTGTTTTCTTAAATCCGGATAGGTTCCTTTAAAGAGATGAAATTCCAGCTCAGACCCCATATATGGAGTGATTCCTTTTTGTGCCAGAATGTCACACTGTTTTTTTAGTATTGCCCTTGGAGACTGAACAACAGGTCCGCCGCTTTCATATGTAAGATCACATACTACCATAGCCGTTTTTGAGAGCCACGGAATTACACGAAGAGTTTTCATGTCAGGCACAAATGCATAATCTCCATAACCCTTTTCCCATGATGCCATCTTAAATCCAGACTGGGGTTCCATTTCCATACCTGCAGTTAAAAGATAATCGCAGCAGAAAAACTCTTTGTTATCAAGAAAAAATTGACCGGTTAGCCTTTTTCCCAGAAGTCTTCCAAAATAATCAGGAAAAACCGCAAGAACGGTGTCTATTTCATTTTTTTCAATCATTTTTTTAAGATCGTCAAAATTTATACCTGACATGGGTCAATCTCCTTATTATTGTTTTACGAGTCTTCGGGCAGGTGTTTGAGAGATGTTATTCGTGCAGTTTGCATTTTTGTTTTGTGAATGGTGGTTAAATATATGCCTGAAAATATTAAACAGATACCTGCAATGTGATAAGAACGCAGTCTTTCGCCTAAGAATATGTACGCCATAATAGCACCGAAAACCGGCATCAGGTGTATAAATATTCCGGCCTTGCTTGCTCCGATAATTTCTACTGCCTTGTTCCAGAACATATAGGCGAGCACAGATGGGAAAATAGCAACATAAAGAACACTGATGACACTTGTCATTGTCAGTCTAATTGTTGCGCCCGTTTGAATCTCCCAAAGATAAAATGGAAATAGAAAGAATAGCCCGATTATTATAATCGAAGAAAGAAAGCAGACAGGGTTCATTTTTTCCGGCTTTTTTCTAAGTAATATCGTATACATAGCCCAGCTCACAGCAGCGGATAAAGTCCACAAATCTCCTCGTACAAATTGAACCGGCATAAGATTTGTAAGATTGCCATTGGAAATGATCCATAATAACCCGAAAAATGAAAGGATAACTCCGAATGTCTGTAGAAGGGTGATCCTGTCCTTGAATCCGATCCACGAAAATAAAACAATAAATATCGGCGTCATGGCGTTTATTAAAATTGCATTGACTGCCAGAGTAGAGTGCAGGGCCAAATATATAAATGAGTTGAAAATGGTTACAGAAAAAATGGCCAGAAGTGTAATGATTTTCCAGTGGCTTCGAATCAAATCCCATTGGCTTTTCATTGGTTTTACGGCAAAGGGCAGGATTATCAGCAAAGCAATGGCCCAACGCCAGAAAGACATGGCGATTGGAGGAATAACGTCATGGACACCCCTTCCGAGAATAAAATTTCCAGACCAAAAAAGCACCGTCAATGTGAGCAAAAGATAGGGCATAATTTAGCTTTTTATTGATTCATCATTATTAGTTGCGAAAATGTAAAAATAAGAACGAAAAGGCTATAATGTCAAGAAGTATTGAAAAAATGGCCTGT
>JASJGP010000273.1:0-3033 GCA_033791485.1 Desulfobacterales bacterium
GGGTATCCTGTCACAGGAATATTTATGGAACAAGTCGCTTTCGATTACACTTGAAGAAAAAAAGGATAGTTCCGATAGTAAGTGCATTACCAGTTTCTTCTGCGATGATTCAAGCTCTTGTGTGATAAGAAGCGAGTTTGAACACAGTGTTGACCAGCTTTGGTACCGGTCGGCAACATTTCCCAAAAGAGATATCGCTCATTACTGGAAGAAAGGCTATGCCATAACTGCCATGAACTGGAGCAATGGTTCCTGGCTCATCCTTTTTAGCAAGGGTATTGCCTATGCACGGAAAGAGAGCTGGGAAACCATTTTTAATCCAAAACCCTACAAATTAAGCAAGACCTTTCGCAAAGAAGGGAAAATTATTACATCGCTTTGCTTTGGTGATGGTAAATGGGCTATTTCCTATGCACAGCATCCAAAAATTTTCAGTCAGAAAATATACCTGGGCAAAGATTTTCCCGAAAATGAAATTACCGAGCTCTGGAACGAAAACTTTGATATTTCAAAAGTAGCCTATGGCAATGGGCTCTGGTTCTTCACGTTCATCAATTCCTCTGAAACAGATTTCAATGTACAGGACAAATTCAAGGAATTGTACCGGGCGAAAAAATTCAATGATGCCACGCTTTTTTTCAAAGAGCATCTATACCATAGTTTCGGAAGTCCCGAACCCATCATTCTGGACTACCTGCAGTGTTTTAAACGCTTAAAAAAGTACGAAGACGGGATGAATGCCTTCGAGCATTTTAACACTTTATTTGGCACCTACCATGAAGCCCTGAACATGGGTGGTGATTTTTATTACCTGGCTTTTAAGCAAAGTAAAAGTGAAGCTTTTTTGAGTAAAGCACTTAAATACTATTCGCTTATCTTACCGGCCACCCCGGCTATTCAAAGAAAGATGGATGAATTAAGGCCCCTGCTTGAAGATGATCATGGAAGCGATAACACATGGAAACAACAAATGGCACGGAAGGAACAGGAGAAAAGAAAAACCGACAGAGAATTGAAAAATAAGAAGTTCTAATCAATAAAGCATAATCACTACTATGAGTTCAGACAAGAACTATGTTTTTAAATCACTACAGACATACGCCTCAAACGAATGGATGGCCAATGCATCAAAGAAGTTCCGATCTGTTTTTGATAGAAGCGAACTGCAACAGATTGGGGTCGTCCTGTCATTTTATAACACGAAATTCTTTGAAGAAGACTGGCAGGTGGAATTATTGTTTTCCTGCTATAAAGTGGACCCCGATGAAACCAAACTGCTTTTTTCAGTAAAAGAAACCAGGAATATTTCCAATGATGAAAACGATCTTGTAATTTTTCAGAAATGGGATCCGGGCGATGACTATCTCTGGGAGAAAGGAACATATAGCTGGAATGTGTATTTCGACAACAAGCAGGTTGGAGAATGTAATTTTTACATCGAAGACGCAGGCAATGTTAGCGCGGTCAGGAATCCATATTTTGAATTAAGAGGCATCAAGCTCTATAAGGGAAAAAGGAAAATACGCCCATGGAGCAACGTGAATACTTAAAGCAGTTTAATAAAAACGATACCCAATATGTATGGGTGCAGTTGGAGATCAAAAGCAAGGTTATTACTGATTGGTTTGGGGAGGTGTTCTATAATTTCCTGGACGATACCGGGATGTTAAAAGAGCAGGTTTCGAGTTTTAACTATTTCGAAGGAGGAAATGAAGGGGAACGCTTCCTGTTGACCGCCGGATGGGGGGCCGAGAAGCCCGGTTACTGGCTGGAGGATGCCTATTACATTAACATCGTTTTTATGGACGTCCTTATAGGACGGGTAAAATTATGTTTTGGGGAAAACGAGGAGGAAGGTTATTTAGCTAACCTGGTTGAAGACGACGAAGTCACCCTGGCCACACCGGATATGTCAGGAAGTGCTGTTCCGGAACTTGCTAAGGGAACTAACAAAGACACCTTTGAACAGCTTAATTCACTCATTGGATTAGAGGAGATTAAAGCCAAGATTACGGAGTTTTCCAAATATGTGGATTTTGTGAACCTTCGAAAAGAGAAGGGCTTTAAAGAGGAAGAGGATTTCATCCTGCACAGCATTTTTACAGGGAATCCCGGAACCGGGAAAACAACCGTGGTAAAATTGCTGGGACAGATTTTCAAACAAAAAGGATTGTTATCCAAAGGACATGTCCATGAAGTGGACCGTTCGGCCATTATTGGAGAATATATTGGACAAACTGCACCCTTGACAAAAAAAGCCATTGAGAAGGCCAGGGGGGGCATCCTCTTCATAGATGAGGCCTATATGCTTTCGCGGGACACACAACGTGATTTTGGATCAGAGGCGCTTGAGGTACTTATCAAAGAAATGTCGGACGGACCGGGCGATATAGCCATCATGGCTGCCGGATATCCCAAAGAAATGGAAACATTTATGGACGCCAACCCCGGACTTGCCTCCCGTTTTCGTTACCACTACCATTTTAATGATTACACGCCAGACGAGTTATATGATATCAGCATGCTTGCAGCAAAAAAGAGCACTGTATCCCTTTCAAAGGCAGCTGGCGTAGCCTTAAAAAGCATACTTATTGATGCCTATCGAAGACGTGATAGTCACTTTGGGAATGCCCGATATGCCAATTTCCTGGTGGATCAGGCAAAGTTAAAGATGGGCATTCGTGTTTTGGAGGACATGCCAGTTAATAAGCTGACAAAGAAAAACCTATCAACCATTCTTCCCGAAGATGTAAAAAAGATTCTTAATAAGATTCCACCAAAAAATCCCAAAATCCCATGCAATGAATTGTTATTAAAGCAATCACTTGATGAACTGAACAATCTGCAGGGTCTGGAGAATGTGAAGCAGGAGATTCATGAGTTGGTAAAATTGGTTTCATACTATCGGGAGATGGGACAGGATGTACTGAACAAGTTCTCATTTCATACGGTTTTCTCAGGAAATCCCGGCACAGGAAAAACCACCGTGTCACGTATTATTGGTAGCATTTACAAAGCACTTGGTGTTCTGGA
>JASJGP010000274.1:0-6008 GCA_033791485.1 Desulfobacterales bacterium
GAATCCATTATGTCCGCCATACGGCTGAATGACCATGGTGGTGAGATCATTGGTTTCAAGCTGGTAGAAATCTTCCACGGGAATAATGGGATCATCTGCGGATGTTATGATGGTGGTGGGAACGGTGATGTCTTTAATGGCCTTTTTTACAACGGAATATTGCCTGAAATAATCTTTTGAAGATCCATAATTACTGTAATAATGCAGCATGGCGTCAGTTACTGCTAATATCGTGTTTAATGAAAATACCTTGCTAAAATCATATAGTTTAGGGAACAGCTGCTGCTTTTTTTTCAGTGAACCGAACCATTTTTTTAAAAAATAGCGTCGTATTAAAAAAGCTTGATCTATTTTGAGAGTCGCTTTTTCAGGATCCAGCACCGGGCTGATCGCCACGGCATGATTCAGGTTTATGATGGGATGGTCAATACATCGTTGCAAGATCCGTAAAACAAAATTTCCACCCAGTGAAAAGCCCGCCAGAAAAACCGGCAGTTCGCCAGCCAGCCGCGCCGCCTGTTTTATGGCCTGAAACACTTCTTCCAGCAGTACGGCGTAAAAAATACCTTCGTTCAAATGGTGGCTTTCGCCATGGTCTCTGAAGTTTAGTCTGAGGATATTATAGCCGTTTTTAAAAAGGGTTCTTCCGGTACACAAAATATAGGTTGAGTCAACACTGCCTTCCCAGCCGTGAAGCAATATCACCAGTCCTTTGACAGGGCTCCCATCATGCTGAGAATAAGATCCCAGGAGTTTGACACCATCGGGGGTTTCAAAAATTATGTCCCGTGCAGCTGCGCTCATGCGGTTGGCGCCCCATGTACGCAATTTGCTGCTGCCCAGCATGGTTTGGATACCGGCGGGCCTTAATGGTAACATGGGATGAAAAGAATTCGAGATGTTCACAGATTAATACCTTCCATCAATATCGGTGTTTTTAAACGGTCCATCAGCAGCCTGACAGAAGGTTAATTCCCAATTAAAGTTTCGAAGTCCTGACGGATTACATTCAGGTTTTAAGACTGATTTTTCAGTGCATCCAGCGTTTCAAGGTCACACACATCAAAACTTAGTCCGCACCCACCGCAAATCAGCTCGCATTTATCCGGTGTACGCGATCTCCGTTCCTTTAACTGCGAGCGACATTCCGGGCATTTGAGGTCAATCGCATCATTTTTATTATCGGAGTCAGTTTTCATATAGCCTCTTTTTATCCATATGTTTATTGAATTTGAATTATGCGACAACTGCCTCTAAAAGCTAGTTCCGCAAGTCTTAAAACCGTTTTCAAAAGCCTTGCCTTGATTTCAAGCTGCTAAATGGAATGGATTTGCTCTCACTAAAAAATGCAAATCGCTACAAGGGTGAATTCAGATTCTAAGTACACCATGAATAGCAGCGTAAATGATTTCATGAGGCGTCTGATAATTGAGGCATTTTCAGGGTCTATGATTTAACTTTTTTACTACAAATGCAAGATCTTTGTTGGTTATACCTTTAAAGGTAGTCCCTTTGGGGAAATATTCTTTTATTAAACCGTTGGTGTTTTAGGTGGAAGCAAGCTGGCAAGCCGAATAAAGGTCAGCAACATAAATAATAAAACCGGTTTTTTCCTCAAGCTGTTTGACTTTGGGGATGTACATTCAGTTTATCAGTTGATGAAATGCTTGAGCTATGATATCCGGTTTGCATACAACAACAATCAAGAATAGATGAGCAGGGTGCGCTTCACCATATTATTGATAGATGTATAGAACACAAAAGGATATTTAGATATGGGTTGGGCCAAAATAACAATTTATAAATTTAGAAAAAACTGTTAAAAAGTTGCTCCATAAGAGGAGGATAAATTGAAAGAAACATTGAAGCCTGGAATTCGATACGAGCATAAATTAGTAGTTCCCATATCCAAAACAGTTCCTGCCCTTTACCCGGAGTCACAAGAGTTTGGCGCAATGCCTGAGGTTTTTGCTACTGGCTTTTTAGTTGGCTTTCTGGAATGGACTTGTATAAAAGCAATTAATCCCCACCTTGATTGGCCGAAAGAACAAACAGTTGGAATTCACATTAACATAAGTCACGACGCTGCAACACCGCCTGGCTTTGAGGTTACGGCTGCAGTCGAACTGGTCAAAGTGGAAGGAAGAAAGCTATTTTTTTCTGTAGAGGCACATGACGGGGTGGATTTAATCTCCAAGGGACAGCATGAACGCTTCATAATTAATAAAGAAAAGTTTGATGCCAGAATGGCCGAGAAAGGAAAGAGTAACGCATAACCAAACAAACACTGATCGCATAAAGCCGTTTAGCCTCGCTCAGCAGCTATTTGCATCCGGCTATTCAAAATTAACTATAATTATTCTGACCGTCTAATTTGGGTGAAAAAATGGAAGAACTAATCAGTGCTTATCCTGTAGTAATTGAAATTCCGATAGCATGGGGCGATATGGATGCGTTTCAACATGTGAACAATATAGTGTATTTTAAGCATTTTGAAAGCGCACGAATTTCATATTTCGAAAAAATTCATTTTCCTGAGGTCATGAATAAAACCGGTATTGGTCCCATACTGGCCTCCACTCAATGTAAATACAAAATTCCACTGACCTATCCGGACCATGTCACCGCGGGAGCCAGGGTAGATACTATAGAAAAAGATCGTTTTGTAATGAAGTATGTTGTAATCAGTCACAAGCTCAAGAAAATAGCTGCATTAGGGGAAGGAGTGCTGGTTACATTCGATTATCAAAACAATAAAAAAGCATTTATTCCGGATGAAATAAGAAAAAGAATCATCGACCTTGAAAAAAGTGTGAGACAGGATGTTCAAGAGTCGCCATTTACAACCTGACAAATCAACGGGTGCAAAAAGCTGCACCACTGACCTCGTGCGCTAATTTTTTTAATTTCCCTTCAAGAACTGCTTAATTTCATAAAAAACTCGCCAATTATCCTATTTTAAAATATAATATTATACGACATTGAATAATGGAAATTTATGTTTCTAATGAATATTATGTCCATCATTAAAGGCTAATATAAATAACTATGATGATAATAACCATCATTATAATTTTTCATTTGACATTATAAAAGTTAGGAGTATAATGATGGTAATTGCCATCATTAAAACATATAATTATTTTAATGATGACTGGAGACATCAATATGAGTATATATGGCATGAGCGATAGAGCGATTTTGAAGGAAATCGGGCGTCGTCTAAAACGCAGGCGGCTTGAAAAAAATTTGTCCCAACAAAAACTGGCGGACATGGCCGGCATAAATCGCACAACCGTGAGCGATATAGAACAAGGTTCTCCATCCGGAGTTCTGACACTTGTCGGAATTCTGCGGGCTTTGGATGAACTGGATGAGTTGAATTCATTTCTTCCTGACCCGGGTATTAGTCCCCTGCAGCTGGCGAAAATGAAAGGAAAAGAGCGCCGTCGGGCGTCACGGCAAATTACGGAAAGCAGGAAAGGAAAATCGGATTGGTAGCCAAAGTTGAAACGGCATATGTAAAACTGTGGGGAATGTTAGTTGGGGCAGTTTTATGGGATCCCGAAAAGGAATTTGCAACTTTCGAATATGACAGAAAATTTCTTGAAAAGGGTCTGGATGTGTCCCCTTTAAAAATGCCGATCACTGAGGCTCGAAGTGGAACGGCGAAATTTGCATTCCCTGCACTTCCCAAAAATTCCTTCAGGGGGCTTCCGGGAATGCTTGCTGATGCCTTACCGGACAAATTCGGTAACAGTATTATTGATGCATGGCTTGCACGCCAGGGCCGTACCCCCGAAAACTTCAGCCCGGTTGAGCGCCTTTGTTATGCAGGTAAACGGGCCATGGGGGCCTTAGAGTTTGCACCCATAATCAGTGAATCGACTGAGGAATCCGTACCTGTTGAAGTCAGTGAACTGGTCAAGATCGCTCAAACAATTGCAGACGAACGTTCTCGACTTAAAACAAATTTTGAGCTTAACGCTACTGATGCTATTTTGGATATTATCCGCGTTGGAACTTCTGCAGGAGGAAGTCGACCCAAGGCAGTGATTGCCTTTAACGACGAATCAAGAGAAGTTCGCTCCGGCCAGGTTGATGCACCGGATGGTTTCAGCTATTGGATGTTAAAATTTGACGGTGTAAAGGATCATTCATTGGGTGATCCTGCCGGATACGGGCGCATCGAATATGCTTATTACAAAATGGCGATGGCCTCAGGCATCGAGATGACCGAATGCCGGCTCTTTGAAGAAAATGGGCGCGCTCACTTTATGACCAAGCGATTCGACCGCTTCGGAAGCAGGGGTAAATTGCATCTGCAATCTCTTTGCGCGACTGCGCACTTCGGCTTTAACGAACCAGGAGCCTATTCCTATGAACAGGCGTTTCAGGTCATGCGTGAATTAAGACTTCCTTATCGGGATGCAGAACAGCAGTTTCGGCGAATGATTTTTAATGTGGTTGCGCGAAATCAGGATGACCATACAAAAAATATCGCCTTTTTGATGGATCAAAATGGCCAGTGGCGCTTATCACCGGCTTTTGATGTGATTTACGCCTATAATCCGACTGGTGATTGGACAAGCAGGCATCAAATGTCGATAAATGGAAAAAGAGACGATTTTATCAAAGATGACCTGGTAAAGGTTGGCAAAGAGATGAATATTAAATCCAGGCTTCATATTATTGACGAAATTATAGAGGTTGTGGCAAACTGGTCAGGCTTTGCTAAAGATGCAGGTGTCGAGCCTGCGCAAATTAAATCAATAGGCAGAGCTCACCGACTGTTACGATGAATAAAATGAACAGTCCACCTGAAAGCATAGACCCACCCCAAACGGTTGATGAAGCGGTGAACTTTCTGATTCAAAAATTGAGTCTCAAAGATAAATCAGCGCTTGCCAAAATGCCGGAAAATGACCTGGACAATCTCTATTTTTCATTTGGACTGTATATCAGGAATCGCCTGCTTTACCCAAGAAATGATAAACTTTTGGAATCGTGCCGGCAGAAAACGATGGATAAGCATTTGCACTGGGATCAGGCCCCGGTAGTGATCATTAAAGAATTATGGAGGCATTTGAAAATGACCCATCGATTAAAGATAGTCAAATGAAAAGAAATGAGAATACCCGGAAACACAGACACCGTAAGAAGACGAACCACGGGAGACTTTGCGGACATTGGGTTATAAGTTGATAGGGCGCTTAAGCTATTATTCCGTCCCCCATTCTAACCTGCGCTTGGACGCAGACGGGCTAAAAACCGCGGCCGCTGGTCAGGCGCGGCGTTATGAGGAAGGAACAATTAATCATGAATATTGTGCCAGGATTTAAAATAGAAAGTGGATATATACCTGGCTCAATCGGTAGGATTGCTGAACTCCATGGTACTTACTACCATGATCATTGGGGATTTGGGCTCTATTTTGAGGCAAAGGTTGCCACTGAGCTTTCTGAGTTTCTCCAGCGATATGTTAAAAGCAGCGATGGAATTTGGATTGCCACAGTGAATGGTCGTGTTGAAGGTTCAGTTGTTATAGACGGTATTCATGCTGAAAATGAAGGCGCTCATCTAAGGTGGTTCATTATATCTGATGCTTTAAGGGGAAAAGGAGTGGGTAGGAATCTCATTAATAGAGCTATAGATTTTTGCAAAAACAAGGGCTACAAAAAGATATATCTCTGGACCTTCGAGGGACTTAATGCTGCAAGACACTTATATGAAAATGCAGGCTTTAAGCTCATTAAGCAACAAAATGGAATCCAATGGGGCGCTACGGTAAACGAGCAATATTTTGAATTAAGAAATGAATGAAGGCGCATAACAAGGCCGTTGAAGTCGGAGCGGCTAATACGCGCGACTTTTGAAGGTCAGGGGTAAAACCATTTATATTTATCTTTACCAAAGCTGCGGCAAATATCCGTTGCCCGCTTTACGGCAGCGTTAAACAAATCAATTAAAGTAAAATATGTCTCACAATCAATTCATCGAAACTACTT
>JASJGP010000275.1:0-2950 GCA_033791485.1 Desulfobacterales bacterium
CAAGAGTGCATGCCGTAGCCATTGTTCCTTTTAAAAACGATCTTCTGGATATTTTATTTTTCATTTTCTCTCCATTTTATAAAAGTTGTCATTATTGCGTTTTTGCGATCAATCCTTGAAAGAAATTGCAATATTTATGCCGTGCACTAAACTCTAAGGTTTGAAAATTAGCGAAGTTTTACTATATAAGGCCTAAAAGAAACTTGTCAGCGGATACAACACGAATTTTATTTATTAACCTGTCAACGCCGGTTTTTTTAACAACCTGGTATGAATAGGGTATGTTAAGTTTTCCTTTAAAATAATGTAAATTGGGAGATATGCTCTCATCACTTAATTTCACTTCTACTGAAAACCATGGTTTTTCATCAACAGTTACCAGAAAGTCTACCTCTTTTTTATCTACATTTCTTAAAAAATAAAGGTTGGCTTTATATCCTTCATAATCCTGAAGAAAATGGACTAATTTTAAAAGGTGAGAGGCCACGCAATTTTCAAATCGCGATGATTCATCATTAATTTCAGACCAGTCCCAGAGGTAGAGTTTGGATTCTTTTTTTAATGAACGGTAATTTTTCCCGATGTAAGGATAAATCCTAAAGCAGTAATAAAATGATTCCAAGATGTTGAGCCAGTTCGTCACTGCCCGATGGCTTACTTCAATATCCTCTCGCAGGGAATTAATTGACAGTAAAGCGCCTGATCGTTCCGGAAGCATATCCCCGAGAAGCTTCATGCTGACGATATCCCTCACAGGTTCAATATCCCTGATGTCCTCGCGAAACAACTGGTCATTCTTTTTATTGTGCCATCTTCTCAATGCCCTCATATTTTGTTTAATAAAGAGCTCTGGAAAGCCACCAAACTTGTCGAGAGATAAAAGAGTATCTTTTTCAGCTTTTGAACTGATGGGTATTTCCTTAAAAATGGACGGAATAGAAAACTTCCCTGTTAATTCAGCCATGGAAAGGGGATGTAATCTATAGTAATGGTATCGCCCAAGCATTGAATCCCCGCCTTTTCTGTAAATATCAAGACGGGCACTGCCGGTAATCATAAATTTATACTTTTCCTTAAGAGTGTCATACTCCCCTTTAACAAATGACTTCCATTTCTTGTATTTATGTATTTCATCAAGGATGATTAATTCAGCATTGCCCGGCCAGTTCGACTGCATGATTTTGCGACGGTCAGTTCTGTTGTCCCAATTATAGTAACCGGTTTCCCGAAAATGGCTGGATACAAACTCTCTGGCAATGGTTGTTTTACCAATTTGCCTGGGACCGCCTACAAACACCATTTTCTCAGACAGGTCTTCAAGGATATATTTAGTCAAATATCTGTTTATTAGCATAATATGTATAATAACATCTATTTGAAAAAGGTCAACTAATTTTGCCTGTAAGCAAAATATTAAGCTATTTTTTTTGCTTACAAGCAAAAGAATGCGTTAGTATAATTAATCAATAAAGTATATTTTTTTCGTTTTAACGTTATTTTATGTAATAAGCATAAATTCTGGCATTAAAATTGCTTAAATAATATCTGAGGAGTTTAACTTGGCATTTACCTCCATCATATGTTTTACTACCTCACAGGATGCAAATCGGCCCATATCCCTATATTATAATGATGCTCCATCAGGGTCGATTTGCATTTTTTTAATTTTTTGCAAAACCTTCGATATTGACTTAATACAATTTGTCATTAAAATATAGTTGTTGCGTGTTACAAACCAGTTTTCAATTTCTCCTTTAAAAAAGAGAAATTAGTACATTTAAGAAAGGATTAAAAAATGAAAAATAAAGCGGACTACGATCTGGTTATCATCGGCGGAGGTCCTGCCGGTCTTACGGCAGGCATTTATGCATCACGGGCAAGGCTGAATGTGCTTTTACTGGAAAAGGTCGCACCGGGCGGACAGGTTCTTATCACAGACTGGATAGAAAACTATCCGGGCTTTCCCGTAGGAACCAGCGGGTATGATCTGGTAACTCATATGGTCGAGCAGGCAAAACGCTTTGGTCTAACTATTGAAACCAAAGAAGTGCTTTCTCTCGATTTGTCTGAAGCTGTAAAGAAAATTGAGTTGAACGGCAAAACGATTACAACTCTTTCCATTATTATTGCCACCGGTGCTTCACCAAGAAAACTAGGAGTCCCGGGTGAAGACATGTTTATAGGTAAGGGCGTCTCCTTTTGCGCGACCTGTGATGGGCCGTTTTTTAAAGATAGCGTTGTTGCTGCTGTCGGCGGTGGAGACACGGCTGTGCAGGAGAGTAATTATCTTACCAAATTTGCAAAAAAAGTTTATTTAATACATCGCAGGAATGAGTTAAGGGCCACCAAGATTTTACAGGAACGGGCAATGGCAAACGAAAAAATTGAGATTGTATGGGATTCGGTGTTAACCGGCATCGGAGGTGGCTTGACAAATGTTGAGAAAGTAACCGTAAAGAATTTAAAGACTGGTGAAGAAAAAGAAATCTCTGTTTCCGGATGCTTTATCTGGGTGGGGACTTTTCCGAATACATCTTTTTTAAAAGACACTGTAAAGGTGGATCAATATGGCTTCATTATTGCGGATCACAATATGGAAACATCAGTACCCGGCGTCTTCGCCGCTGGAGACGTCAGAAACACACCTTTGCGCCAGGTTGTAACTGCTGTGGGTGATGCCGCTATCGCTGCTGTTTCCGCAGAACATTATATTGAAAATACATGGGCATTTGTCTAATTCAGAAACTGAAATAGACTGCCCTCAAACAAATAGAAATAGGAGGCTTCCCATGCCTATATATGAATACAAATGTGAAAAATGTGGCAACTCTTTTGAGAAACTGGTTTTTGGCAGTGATAAAGAACCTGTTTCCTGTCCCGAATGCAAAGCCAAAGATGTAAAAAGGCTTTTAAGTTCTACGGGCTTTATCAGTAGCTCCGGAGGGAGCGG
>JASJGP010000276.1:0-3607 GCA_033791485.1 Desulfobacterales bacterium
CCACCACAACCCGGTTTTCCATCATTGTTACCTAATTTTTACCCGGGTATTTTGCACACATACAGAACACGTTGTCTGCTGTGGCTGGGGCGGGGGTGCAAAAGACGGTGATCAAGCGGCGGGATAAGGATAGTAAAGATCAAAGCAACGCCATTATCCTGGAGGATAATTGGCTCACACATAGTTCACAGCCTTGGTATTCCATATGAAGATCCCACCGTCAATAACGACATATATTCTCACCGCATAGTCATCGCCCGATTTATTATTTTCATTCTCGGTGATCAGTCGATTTTCAATTTTCCAAGTCCAATTTAAAAAAGGGTATTTTCTAATATCAATATGGACTTTTTTGAAGAGAGCAGAAGCACTGTCTTGGCTTTCAGCAAATAGACCTCCTTGTCCTCAATTTTCTTTATTAGATATGAAGTTGAGCTTTTAAATTTTTTCTCTTCCCATCCTTCAAGACTTGATGCGGAAAACTCTGATATTTGTAGAGTCTCTGAACCGGACGCAGTCGCAATAAATAATAACAGTACGCAGCAGGACAATATACTAAATTTGCCCACCATCTTTTTTCGACTTATTTCCCTCGTTATTCCCATGTCATGTTTTGCCTAAATGTGTAGGATCTGCAGATCGCCCATACGCATTTTGCTTGTTTAGCTGTCTATTAAAAGCCTCTTGTTTCACCGATTTTCATAATACAGGCCCGATCATCGCTAATTCCATTTTTTACGGCAAAGGCCCGGTATCTTTCAGGAGGTTCCCAGGGTGATTCGTCTGTCAATACGATGGTACCCCAGTGGGATGGTATGATCAGGTCGGCTTTTACATCATTTGCAATTTGAACACGGTTTGTTATAGATCGACTCTGAATTATGCTTGATGAGTTGCATATTCATCCAAAAGACGACGTATCATCTTCTGATATTGAGTGTTATACTTTTTTGCTTCACTTTTAAAGAAATCCACACTTGCCTTGCTAAGTGCAATAGTTACTTTAACAGTTTCATCTTTTAATGCTAATTGTTCGGGTGAAGGCAAAAAGTCTGAAATAACCTCCACTTTTCCCATGTGCTCATCAGTGTAATTTATTTTCTTTTTCATAGATTTTTTTTCCCTTTCGCCAGTACCCGGCGCCAAAGATTCTGATTTTATTGAAACGATATGTAAACCTTACAGTAAGGATGCCATCAGAAACATTTCCTAAACAATAGAACCGTTCTTCTTCTGCACTGTGTTCCAAATCTTTCAAAATAATACGATGGTGATCCAAAAAAGCTAACTGAGCAAGGGCAAAAGATACGCCATGTTTTTTTTGGTTGGCTTTATCTTTGTTATCATCCCATTCAAAATCAGAATTATTAGTCATGGTAAAACTATAAGAGTTTGTTTGCTAAAAGTCAATATTTTTATATGGCTATTTATATGGCACAAGAACTATAACATGAAAATCTGCGGCGAAGACCGTAGCATTTTTTTGTTTTAATAACCGCCAAAAAAAATTATTTAACACCGCTTCCCGTTTTTTGGGGGGAGGGTCAGTTTGAAAAATTTAATGTTTCCGTTTGCGGGCTTTTTTATATACTATATTTTTTTCTCTTTTCCCGACAGCAATTACCAAAATATAGATTTCTTCATCAATGACTTCATAGACCAATCGGTATCCAGTTGCACGAAGCTTGATCTTGTAATGATTTTTGAAGCCAGAAAGCCTGCTATCTTTTACATGGGGGGCGGTTAGACGTTCTTTTAATTTCTTTTTGAATTTAGCCTGAATTGTATTATCAAGTTTTTTCCATTCTTTAAGTGCGGTTGATAGAAACTTTAATTTATAATTCATCTATTGAAATTTCCACAGCGGATATTTTTTCATTTAGACGTTCTTTGACGATCAACCCTAACTGATAATCCTCGATTTTTTCAAGCATTGCTTCATATGTTTCAGCAGGGATCAAATAAGCAGTCGGCTTATTATGATTTAGAATAGCAATAGGCTCGCCATCAGACTGCTCGATGAGAGCAGAGGGATTTTTCTTTAATTCAGAAATGCTTGCAGAGCATTCTGCTAATACAGATTCCATAATTCCACCTATCTTTTTTATTTAGGTCATAAATATGACCTAATTTTAGGTCTTAAAGGAAAGGGTGTCAAGTTTTTATTTTTTAAATTGTAGCAAGCAGTTTGTTGAAACTAAACAACAACCGGCTTAACCTCAAGGATACAATCCCTGGGGAGGATCGACCAAATACTTTCAAAAAGCCGCTATCCCCCGGGTCGACTGCAGTGTTTTGTTATCCCAATATCATTTAAAATTTTAGATAGTTGCTTTGCTGTTTCCTGCTTCTTTCCACAAAACTCAACTATACCAACACCGACTATATCAAGGGAATTCGATATTATAGACAAACAATCAGTCAATTCACTACGCGTTGGCCCTCCTTTTGTCGGCATCAAAGCATCAGAGAAATCATTTGGATTAAAAACATCAACGTCAATGTGTATGTATGCTCTTTGAAACCCTGAAGATAATATTTGATCTGTTAAATTTTCATTTACATCGCTTATTGTAATGTCTGAGCTGTTGATGTATTCCTGTTCTGCTTCATCAAGATCCCTCACTCCTGCTAGAAAAACCTGTTTGCTAAGAATGGGGCTATCCATTTGTTTGCAAAAAACGTCTGGACCTTCTCCAAGAAGAGTCCTTAGCACCATTCCATGAAAATGCCCACTTGGAGAGGATTTTGGTGTATTAAGATCTCCATGTGCATCAAACCAAACAACTGCGAGATTTCCTTTATATAATTTATTCAGATACGAAACGGGGGCCGCCTCGGTGCCACAGGAGCCTCCTACTGTTATTATTTTTTCAGGAGCAAGATTTTCAAGAGTTTTTAACACGTAGAGGAACCTTTGACCAATTGCGTTTAGTGCGAAAACTCCATCTTGTTTTTCTAAAGAGTGTTGTGAAGAATCAATTTTTAGAAATTCGTCATGCCGAAATAATTCTTGTGCAAGTTTGATTGCGCCCTCTTGAAGAATTGGGTTTTCACAGCCTTGCCATTCTGAATTAAGGCACTTTAAAGCATCTAACATGGATGGGTCTCCATTTTAGGGGATAATGTTTAACTCACTGGCTTTCCCACGTGCAGTGGTATGTTCAACATTTCCAAATAAGCGGTTATATCCGCTTCATTTGGCTTGTTGAAAAAAATTATAAATATTTATGAAGGCGGCAAGATAGTTTTGAAATATGAAGGATTATTTCATCTAATATCGAGTGTATATGTTCCACTGCTGCTTTAGAGTGACACTCATCAGGTTGGAAGATATCAGTTACATCAAATAACGGTTTCTTTCCATATCCAGACACTTCTGAAAATAATGGTGTTTTTATACCAAAGTACTTTTTTAAATAAGCTTGATGATCCGTACTCATCGTTATTATTAAGTCTGAACTTTCAACAATTTCTTTTGAAAGAGTACGTCTTCTGTGATTAGAAATATCAAGACCTTTCATATTAAGATAATCGTGCACTTCTGGCCAAACTGTTAAGCTGGGAGAATCTTCCGTTCCAGCGGAGGAAATATTAATTTTGGGTT
>JASJGP010000277.1:0-2618 GCA_033791485.1 Desulfobacterales bacterium
GGTAAAAGGTACTTCCGGCTACCACCCCCTATACGGGTCCGAAGCAGCGCGGAATCACACTAATTATAAAAAATTCTGAGGCCGCTTTCCTTCCTCTGTCATGACAATTTGATAAATATGACAATCGAAATAACAAAAAAACAAGTTTCTGAGATTTTAGTATGTGACATTAGAACTGTTACCACATATCAGAATCAAGCAACCAATCCTCTGCCAATTTCAAGAAAAGGCAAAAGGGGTACGTCAAACATTTATGATGCAAGGGCGGTTCACGAGTGGGATCTGCAAAGGAAGATATCTGCATATTTAAGTAAGAATGAACTTAATGAAGATACTGACATTGAGCATGAAAGATTCAGATTAACAAAAGCGCAGGCGGATTCTCAAGAAATGAAGAATCAAGTATTAAGGCAAGAGCTTGCGCCTTTGATATTAATTGAGATTGCCATACGAAAATGGTCCGAGCAAGCCAGGTCAATGTTAGACGCAACCCCTTTAAAAGTTAAAAAACTACTGCCAAAAATGAAAGCCACTGAAATTGAAATCATTAGAAGGGAAATTATAAAGATTCAGAATGCAATCAGCAAAATCAGACTCGACTGGAGTGAATTACCAGACGACAACTAAACAAGACTGGGAAAATATAAACGCGGCAATAAACCGTGGAACGCACAATCTATTTTCTTTGGATCCTATGCGGATGTCGGAATGGGCAGAAGAAAACTTTTATCTTTCTCCGGAATCGTCTAGCGTGACAGGAGCGTGGGAAAATATACCGTATCAGGTCGGTATAATGAATTGCATATCTAATGACGACATAAGGACCGTTACCTGGAGAAAAAGCGCTAGAACTGGGTTTACAAAAATTGTTGCTATTGCTATTGGGTATTTTACTGAGCATAAAAAGAGATCCGGTGTAGTTTGGCAGCCAACTGATTCAGACGCCCAGGATTTTGTAAAAGACGAAATTGACCCGATGATTAGGGACGTGCCTGTTGTAAGAAATATTTTTCCTAGTTTTGAGAAAAAAAGTAAACACAATACTTTAGATAAAAAAGTCTTTCTTGGTTGTGTGCTTGATATTCGCGGGGCAGCAAGTCCTAGAAATTTTAGGCGATTAACAAAAGAATATGCAATTTATGATGAACTTTCAGCTTTTGATGATGATATCGGCAAAGAGGGATCTGGTACTGCTTTGGGCGATATACGTTTAACAACAGCCGTCTTTCCAAAGTCCGTTAGGGGATCAACTCCAAAGATAAAAGGGGCTTGCCAGATTACTTCGTCATTGGATGAAGCTGATTTGATATTAAAATATAAAGTTCCATGCCCACATTGCAACAATCTACAGGTTTTAAAGTGGGGTGGAGATAAAGCCAGCTTCGGCATGAAGTGGGATCATGGAAGCCCGAAGACAGTAGGATATGTATGTGAGCATTGCAAAGAATCATTTGATTATAGTTGTTTACCTAAGATTCTAGAGGGTGGGGACTGGTTTTCAGATTGTGGCGTAAAGCTCGGCAGAGATGGCTTTTTTTATAAAGACAATAAAATAATAGATCCCCCTGAGCATGTTGGTTTTGATGAGCTATGGGCTGCATATTCAACATTTCTTACCTGGCCTCAGTTAATATCTGAATATCTTAAGGCGGTTGAGGAGAGTAAGACTGGTGTTACATCAAAATTAAAAACATTTGTAAATACAAGATTAGGTCAGGAGTGGGAAGAAGATCAAGGGGAAAAACTTGATCCGAACTCCCTATACCAGCGCCGGGAACATTACGTAGCAGAATTGCCGGAAGGCGTTTTATATTTAACTGCTGGCGTTGATACACAGGATGACAGATTTGAATACTCGGTCAAAGGATGGGGCGTTGGTGAGGAATGCTGGGATATTGATTATGTCAGGCTTTACGGGGATTTATCAAGGCTAGATATTTGGAATGTTTTAGCGGACAAGCTGCGAAAAACCTATACAAGATTTGATGGCATAGAACTAAGTATCGGGACAATTTGCCATGACTCAGGTGGTCACTTTACAGATGAGGTTTACGAGTTTAGTAAAAAACATGGACTAAACTGGGTCATCCCAATTAAGGGAGCAAGTCAGCCCGGAAAGCCGATTGCTACATTTCCGAGAAAACGAAATAAAAAAGGCGTTTATCTGACAGAGGTAGGGACCGATAACGCTAAAAGTATTATTTATCAACGGCTGAACATTTTAGAGCCTGGTCCTGGTTATTGCCATTGGCCAATCAGCGATAAATTTGATGAGACCCACTTTGAGCAGCTCACAGTAGAAAAGAAAATACTGTCGTACTCAAGAGGAAAGCGTGTTTTTGTTTGGGTACTGCCAAGTGGCAGGCGAAACGAGCCGCTTGATTGCGCCGTTTATGCCTTGGCTGCTTTGCGTATTGCGATACAACATAAAGGCATTGATTTGCTTCAGTTGTCTGTTTCTCGACCAGAAGATAAAGACAAGCCTGAAGAAAGAAGAAAATCTAAATATTGGAATAGCTAAATGTCATATACACAGATACAATTAGATGAATTAAAAAAGTCTTATGCAGAAGGCGTGCTAAAGGTTCGGCATTACAACGGACAGGAAATAACATTTG
>JASJGP010000278.1:0-2976 GCA_033791485.1 Desulfobacterales bacterium
TGTAACGCCTGAATCTCGCGAAATAACTATATCTCTGGTCCGGCAGCCACAGATAAAACCAGAAATAAAACCCTCACCAAAACAGCTACCCAGACATAGCCATAAAAAAAAGTTGCATAAAAAGACAGTCAAACCTCCTGATATTCAGCAAGAAAAGACCGCTGTCGAGCCTGAATCTATACCTTATCCTGAAGCACTGGAACCAGCTAAAGAAACTAAAGAAGAATATTTTGACCCTGCTCCTGATATGTCATATATTAGGAGTTTAACCACTGTTGACCAAAAAACTAAAATACCCGGCGCTCAGACTATACTGGAAGCCAGGCCGATATACCGTATAAACCCTCCTCCTTCATATCCCATTATTGCAAGAAAAAGAGGTTATCAGGGTAATGTTGTACTTGAAGTTTTGATTGATAAGAGAGGTAAAGTACTGGACTTAAGGATCTTTTCATCAAGCGGACACTCAATACTTGATAAAACAGCAATTTCTTCAGTTAAAAAATGGCTCTTTGAGCCTGGAATGCGAGGCAGGGATAAAATCGAAATGTGGGTCAGGGTTCCTATACGATTCAACCTGAACTAAATATCTGTCAGTTCATATGTCATGACCTCTGCTTGATGGTTTCGTAAAAAGTTTCATTTCCCCTCCCATGGCAGGCCCCACCTGTTCAATGAAATAAAATCGGTCTTTCTACCTATGTATACCTGTTATCACTCCTTTGGATACATGGCATCGATTTTGTCCTGATATCTATCCATGGCAACGTTCTTTTTAATCTTGAAGGTTGGCGTAAGAAGACCGTTTTCAATTGTAAATTCAGGTATTATTGTCACTTTTTTTATAGTTTCAAAGGAAGCAAGGGTCTTGCTCTTTTCCGCGACCTCCTCCTCAATTAAAGCAACAATCTTTTCATTGCCGATCAGATCATCGACACTGCTGAAGGAAATTCCGTTTTTCCGGGCATATTCTGCTATATTATCAGGGTCTAAGGTGGTAAGAGCGGTCAGGTACTTTCTGCGATCCCCGATCAAACAAATTTGGGCGATGTACTTGGAGGTTGCAATAATTCCCTCAATTGCCGAAGGAGCGATGTTTTTCCCCCCTGCAGTGATGATAAGGTCTTTTTTACGTCCGGTAACTTTGAGAAAGTTTTCAGAATCTATTTCCCCCAGATCTCCGGTATACTGCCATCCGTCTTCTGTAATGGTTTCAGCTGTCTCTTCAGGCATCTTGTAGTATTCCTTCATTACATTGCGACCCCGGAACATGATTTCTCCGTCTTCGGCGATTTTTTGCTCAATACCAGGACCAGCCGGGCCTACCCATCCGAACCGATAATTATCGAACCGGTTAAGGTTGGTAAAAGACGTATTTTCCGTCATGCCTAAGCCTTCCACGATCAGTATGCCTGCGCCATGGAAGAACCTGGCAATGTCCGGATTTATCGGCGCCGCTCCACTGATACACCATCGCACCCTGCCGCCAAAGGCGGCCTGAATCTTGCTGAACACAATCTTGGTGGCAAGTTTATATTTCAGGTCTGTGAGAAACGGGATCGGTTCATTGTTAAGTTTACAGTCACTGACCTGTTTTCCTACCTCGCAGGCCCACCTGAAAATCTTAAGGACAAGTCCACCCTTGGCCTCTGCACCGGAGATGACCTTTGAGTAAACCTTTTCATAAATGCGCGGTACGCTGGGAAACCAATGTGGCTGAGCTGCCTTTAAGTCATCCACAAGGGTGTCCATACTGCGGTTAAACGTCAATGTGCTTCCGCTTAAAATGGAAGTGTTAACGCAGGTCCTAGCAAAGACATGGGCCAGTGGCAGAAACAGGAAAACATGATCGTCATCGTAATACTGAACGCTTTGGCCCACCGATTGAGCTGTAAAGGTAATATTGTCATGAGTTAGAACCGCTCCCTTGGGAACCCCGGTTGTGCCTGAAGTATAGACGATTGCGGCTGCATCCTGGGGTGTTACGGCCTCAACTCGCTTTTCAAGGTCCTTGTCCGGTAAATCTTTCCCCAAGCCGAGAAATTCTTCAAAAGACAACACCCAGTCGTCTTCGGGATATGTTCCGTTGAAAAGAACAACTTTCCTTATTTCAGGAAGTTCCTTTCTGATTTCAAAAAGCTTTTGAAGCTGAATGTCATCTTCTGCAAAGATGAGAACAGCATCTGAATGATTGATTATATACTTGCAGTCATCGGGAAGAAGGGACTGATAAATGCCTATAGTTACGGCGCCGATGCACATCATAGCCATATCGCTCAGCACCCACCTGTAGGAGCTGTAGGAAAGAATGTTTACCTTATCGTCCTTTCTTACTCCAAGTGCTATAAGGCTTTTTGCCACCTGCTTAACCTGATCATAATATTCAGTCCAGGTAACAGAATCGGTCTGTCCTGCTTCCACAAACCATTTGTATGCAGTATTGTCTCCCCGCCGATCAACCGTTTCCGCGAGCATCTCGTGAAAGTTTTTAAAATCCCTGAATTCCATATCGCCCCTCCCCTGATCCCTTCCCGTCGGGGAAGGGTAAATTAGACTTTTTACGAAACCTGCAACAATGTTTTTTTGTTCTCCTCCAGATTAGCTGTTTGAAAGGGTTCGAGATTCAAGGATTTAAGGAGTCGAGTGTTTTTTTTCTAGCGATTTGATAAGTGCTTTGAGCATCCTTGCAACCTCTCCCGTTCTTTCCTGTAGTAGTATCTCTAATTTACTAATCTAAATATATTTACTATATGAAAGGCTTCTTGTCCACAGTTAATTCGCGGCAGGGGGCAAATCGCTGGGCATACACATTTATAAAAAAGTTGAACTACTCAGATGGATAGGCTGAAGGCTGAAGACTGTTGGGGAAAAGCATATTTAAAAGCCATGTTTGATACAAGAATCACATTCCGCAAAGCAGGGCAATCATGCTTTTCTACACCCTTCAGCCTTCAATCTAAACGACTTCAGCCTGAC
>JASJGP010000279.1:0-5439 GCA_033791485.1 Desulfobacterales bacterium
ACGATGGGCTCCGGGTATTCTGAAAAAATATCATAGGCATCATAGCGGATTTCTCTGCCAAGCTCCAGCACATCCCTGAATCCCTTTGTGGTGATCAAACCGGTTTTGGCGCCTTTTCTTTCAATGATGGCATTGATGACCAGGGTGGTCCCGTGGATGATCTCTTCAACGGTGTCCATGAACCCCGGCTTTATTTCAGTAAGTTCCCGAATGCCCTGTTCCACGGCATCTGACGGATCAAAAGGGGTGGTCAGGCATTTATTGGTATGAAACTGCCCTGTTTTATTATTTACAAGAACAAAATCCGTAAAAGTGCCGCCAATGTCACAACCCAGACGGTAAGTCGTTTGCTCCAAGTTATACCTCCTTCAAATTCTAATAAAAATCGGGCTCATTCCATTCTCCAAAGGTCTGCCTGAATACACCAGCCATTTCTCCGACCGTGGCATAGGCATGACAGCATTTAACAAGATAGGGCATGACATTCTCATTTCCCTTTGCGGCTTTTTCAAGTGCTTTGAGGGCTTGAGTTACATCGTTGTCATTCCGGGTGAGGCGAAGTTCTTTTAAATTGGCCTTGGATCTTTGGGCCCATTCTTCATTGTATTCATGGAGTTCCACATCGGTTTTTCCTGACTCTTTATCTGGCTCTTTATCTGTTTTTCCTGGAGTGATGCCTACTTTTCTATACTCCCCGGACTGTAGTCCTTTTTCATACTCATAGGCCTGACTTGACACCTTTCTCTGGATAAGGCCGGTTGAAATGCATTTGACCATGCCGCCCAAATCCTCTACCTCTTTCATCTCCTCAAGAATTTTATCTTCCATCTCAAGAGTAATGGTTTCAATAAAATATGATCCCGCCAACGGGTCAACCGTATCTCTTAAACCCACCTCATCCATGAGCATTTCAAGGGTTCGCAACGAGAGCAGGGCAGAACGTGGGGTGGGGATGGTATAGGCTTCATCAAAAGAACATAATGCTATGGTCTGAGCACCTGAAAGTGCAGCACCAAGCGCATAATAAGCCCCTCTCATGATATTGTTTTCCGGCTGTTCCTTGGTCAGGCCTGAACCGCCGCCGCCAAAAAGCCCCCTTAAAAAGAGATTTTTCTTTTCCGTAACACCATATTCATTTTTCAGCATCTTCGCCCAGAGTTTCCTGGCAGCCCTGAACTTGGCAATTTTTTCCCATAAATTGCCTTACTCATTAAAATTAAAGGAAAACAGTACTACAAATTCTTCAGGTTTGATGCCCCTTTGCACTACATTGTCAATATAAGCTTTGGCAATTTCGAATGCATAGGCGATTTCCTGGGCCGGTGTAGCTCCTGATTCACGGATATGGTATCCGCAGATGCTGACAGGGTTGGATCTTGGCAGTTCCTTGACGGCATATTCAATGCTGTCTCCGACAAGTCTTACCCCGTGCTCAACGGGAAAAATCCAGGCACCTCGGCCGATCATTTCCTTTAAAATATCATTCTGAGGAGTGGTGGATATCTGCTCTTTTGAATACCCGAATTTTTCCGCCACTGCCTGGTACATGGCCATCATGATGGTGGCCACGGCATTGATGGTCAACCCGGACCCAATTCGGTCAAGGGGAATTCCGGCAAAAGCGATTTCAAAATCCTTCAGTGAGTCAATAGCCATGCCGACACGCCCGACTTCACCTTCAGATAGGGGATGGTCTGAGTCATAACCCATCTGGGTGGGCAGGTCAAAGGCCACGTTCAGGCCGTTCTGACCGTTTGCGATCATGAGCTTGAACCGCTTGTTGGTCTCTTCCGGGGTGCCGAATCCCGTATATTGCCTTGTGGTCCAGGCACGACTGCGATAGCTTTGAGGATGAAGACTGCGGGTAAAGGGGTATTCTCCTGGGCTTCCGAGATCTTTATCATATGTAAATCCCGCTTTTTTAAGATCTTCAGGACCATAGACCGGTTTTACTTTTATGCCGGACTGGTAAGTCACCTCTTTTATAGCACCTCTTTCATCCTTGATATATTTTGCAACACCCATTGTTTTACCTCTCTATCCTTGGTCTATGTTTGGGAAATGATCCATGTTATTCAAACAGGTTATTCAAACAGGTTGTTTATGCCGGTAATAATGTCCTCAAAAGAGGTCCCTCCGGGAAACATCTCAGCCACTCCCATCTCTTTGAGTTTGGGAAGATCCTGATGAGGGATGACCCCTCCCACAACCAAACGAATATCAGCGAGTCCCTTTTCCCTCATCATGTCAATGAGCTTTTCAGATATGGGAAGATGTGCTCCTGACATGATGCTTAGCCCGATAACATCCACTGATTCTTCGGTGGCAGTCTGTATAATCTGATCAAGGGTCTGGTGGAGCCCTGAATAGATTACTTCCATACCTGCATCCCTTAAAGCCAGGGCCACAATTTTTGCGCCCTTGTCATGACCGTCAAGGCCGGGTTTTGCGATTAGTACCCGAATTTTGTTTGTTGTTTCCATAAGTCGCTTTCCTTTATGTCTCTTTATTATTGCTTTGAAAAACAGTCATTTTATTGACCATAAGCTCGGCCGCACTTAAGGGGTCCAATTCGCGGGATCGAATTTTTTTTTCAGCTTTTTTGCAATCTTCTGAGTCTTTCATGAACAAAAGCAGTTTTTCAAGGGTCAGATCCTTTAACAGCGAATGAAAATAGAGGTGTTCAAGTTCTTTTCTTTTCCGATCAATCAGGCCGTGTTTTTTCATGAAATCAAAATGGGATAAAAAGGTGTCGGCAAGTTCCTTAACCCCGGTTCCATCCCGGGCGATGGTTTTCAGCACTTTGGGTGTCCAATTTGTTTTAGCCCGGTTTGTCTTAGCCAAGCTTGATTCAGATGGCCTGCGCATGTTGATCATCATTATAAGATGGTGTACTAACTCATCTGCATCAGGTTTGTCACTCTTGTTGACAATAAAGACATCCCCTGTTTCAAGAATGCCGGCCTTGACCGTCTGGATGCCGTCCCCTGTTCCCGGGATATTGACAATCCCGATTGAATGGGCGAGGGTGGTGATATCAAATTCTCCCTGGCCGGCACCTACGGTTTCAATGATGATGATTTCATACCCCATGGCATCCAGGACAACGGCAGCATCTTTTGTTGCTCGCGAAAGGCCGCCCTTTTGGCCCCTCGACGCCATGGATCGAATAAACACTTTTTCATCGGTTGCATGGCGCTGCATGCGCAGCCGGTCTCCTAAAATGGCACCGCCTGAAATCGGGCTTGTGGGGTCCACAGCAATGACAGCGACCTTAATGTCAAGTTTGCGAAATTCCAGGATCAGTGCATCAATCAGGGTGGATTTGCCTGCGCCGGGAGATCCGGTGATGCCGATGATAAAGGCATTGCCGGAATGGGGATAGAGAAGCTTTAGCATCTCAAATGCCGATGGATCGCAGTCTTCAATGAGACGGATCATCCTTGCTCCTGCAATCTTACTCCCTTCCAGTATGTCCTTGATTTCAGGCACTCTTTCTCTCTTCTTCCTCTTGTGTTAATTCACTTAAAACCGCGTTCTTCCCTTTGATAATGTGTTGGCGTACAAGTTGTTCAACCGTTTCGCCATCACGATTTTTAATGGCCTCAAGCATTTTAACGTGGTCTTCACTGCTCTTATGGGCATATTCGTCCTGCTTTAGGATAATCTGCCTGAACCTTGAGATCTGGGCCCGAAGCTGGTTGATCATTTTGATCAGTTTCGGGCTTTTGCTCAAGCTGTAGAGAAGATCATGGAATTGGGTATTAATCTTATGAAGTTTGTCACTGTCTTTTGTCTCAAGACACTTCTTAAATTCATTCATCTTTTTTTCTAAGGGAGCAAGATCTTTGTCCTGGTAATTTTCAGCAGCAAGCCGTGCTGCATATGCTTCAAGAACACTCCTGATACCAAAGGTCTGCTCAATATCAGCATTTGTCAGTGTGACCACCTTAAATCCGCCTGAGGGGATTTTTTCAATCCAGTCTTCTCTTTCAAGCTTGTGCAAGGCCTCGCGCAACGGTGTCCTGCTGATACCAAGCATGTCGGCAATCTTGCTTTCCACAAGCCTTGAGCCCGGCTCAATGGTCTGGTCAATGATGGCGTTTTTCAAATACTCAAATACATCATGACCTAAGGATTTTCTTTCCTTAAAACTGTTATCCAGCTTCATTAAATAATACCTTTTTCCTTAAAGCTTACAAGAGTGGCCTCGTCATACCCCAGAACATCACCGTAGATTTCCTGATTCTGCTCGCCAAATCTGGGAGGAAAGGAAAGTTTTTGGTCACATTCCTCAAGAAAGGGCGTCATGTTGGGTGGCGGTGCAAGGGTTACTTTAGTGCCGGTCTTTGGGTCTTTACATGTAAGGATCCGTCTTGCGACCAAAGGATCTTCAACCACTTCATTTACGTTCTTGATCTTTGAGATGGGCACGGTAATTGAGTTGAACAACTCAATGAGTTCTTCAGAAGTGTGCTTTTCCGTGATGGCATTAATGGCTTTGTTCAGATTTACTACATCTGCAATCCTGCCCTGGTTATTATTATACTCTTCCTTTGCAAGGGATTTGAACATGCTCTGGGATACCATGGATTTCCACTGCCGATCATTGCCCACGGCCAGGTAGACAAACCCGTTGCTGGTTTTATAAACAGATACCGGACTGAAAAATTCATGGGTGTTACCCCTTCTGGAAATGGTCGCACCAAAGCTTTTTGAAAGGGCAATGGGGACTGTCAGCCAGGATACGGTGGATTCAAACATGGACAGGTCAATACGAGTGCCTTCTCCTGTGACCGCCCGTTTAAAAAGCGCTTTCATCAAAAGGCCGTATCCGTGTTCACTGGTTCCCATGTCCGGCAGGGGAATACCCGTGACCTGGGGTTCTCCATCTGCTTCACCGGTAAGTTCCATTAAGCCCGATCTTGCCTGCAAAATCGGATCATAGGCACCCTCATTGGAATCCGGGCCAAACCCGGTAAGCCCCAGCCAGATGATATCCGGTTTGATTTCTTTCATTAATTCATAAGCAATGCCAAGTTTTTCATAATTTTTAGGCAACTGGTTGGTCACAAAAATATCGACTTTGAGCTGTTGAATCAATTTTTTGAATATCTCCCGGCCCTGAGGGTCAGCCAGGTTCAGGGTTAATGCTTTTTTCCCGGAGTTGATGGTTAAAAAATAGGAGTTCATCCTTTTTTCATTAAGGACATTTTCACCGATGAACCGGTTCGGGTCTCCGTATACCGGATGCTCCAGTCTTACCACATTCATTCCGTCCTGAGCCAGTCTGTATGTCAGATATGGGGCAACGGTTGCCTGTTCAAGTGATAGTACCGTGAGGTTCTTAAAAAAATCCATAAAGGCCTCCATATATTAGTTAAGCAAAATTTACCAGATCCTAAGCAGGACAAGCCTGAAAAGAAAAAGATTTTTTAT
>JASJGP010000280.1:0-4788 GCA_033791485.1 Desulfobacterales bacterium
GCAAACCCATCGCTTTTTGTATATGCGCAAAGTTTAGAAGCATAGCCGAAATCCACAATTTAGCCAGAGTGTGGGTTTCGTATGGCTAATATACAATCTCGGAAAGTCACTTAGAAAGTGGAATTTTAAACCTGAGATATGAAAACCATATCACAATAATTTATTATTACAGCTGGATACTGATTACCAGTTTAAACCTTCCACAAACTCAGGGCTTGATCGGTGATTTATTTATTACTATCAGGACCCGACCCCAACTTTTGATTATTTTGTTGGGTGCTGCATTGATTTTAAAATTTTATGATTTATATTTCTGTACTGATTTTTAATTACAAAGCCAAAATATTCGGTTTAATTTTTTTTATAACCTGTTGATTATGCATTCTTAAACTGTTAATTTCAAATGTTATCAGTGTTTACAATAAATTAGGGACGATTTTGAATAGGGGATCTTATATGAGTAAAGTCTTTGGTCTAGATTTTGGTACATCCAATTCCGCGCTTTCGGTTAATATTGATGGAAAAGTTCAGCTCCTTGACATAGATAAGGATAATCCCGTCAGTATGACGTTAAAATCCGTATTATATTTCCATAACGAAGATCAAGAGCGAAATGTGTATGCAGGACATGAGGCTGTCCAAAATTATATCGACACCGGTGGCGAAGGGAGATTTTTGCAATCAATAAAATCATTCCTTCCCGATTCAACTTTCGAAAAAACTGAAATATATAAAAAAAATTACACGATCGAGCAATTGATCTCCTTTATCCTAAAAAAAATAAAAGTGCGCGGGGAAGAAATCATAGGCGCGCCCGTTGATGATTTAATTTTAGGCCGGCCGGTTGTTTTTTCAGAAGACAAGGAAAATGATGAACTTGCTGAACGGCGACTGATAGAAGCCGCTAAGATGGCTGGATTTAAAAACATAAAGCTGCAGTTAGAACCCATAGCTGCGGCACTTAATTTTGAAAATGGTTTAAAATCCAATGAAGAAAAAAAGATTCTTGTTGGAGATTTTGGCGGCGGCACGTCTGATTTTACCATTTTAAAGGTTAACGGCCATGAGTATAACCGTTCAAAGGATGTGCTCGCAACGGGTGGGGTATCTGTCGGTGGCGATACCTTTGATTCTGAAATTATGTGGGGAAAAGTTGCAAAATATTTCGGAAAGGATGTTAAAGTTAAATCTCCAATGAGCGGGAACTGGTCCGGACTGTCTTCTTTTACGATGGGCAAATTAAGGGGCTGGCACTTGATACCATTGCTGCGAGCCCCAAAAACCATGAGCTATATTAGAGAGACAAAATATTTGGCATCAGACAATGATAAAGTGCTGCTCCAGAATCTTGAAGATCTCATAGACTATAATTTCGGATATCTGCTTTTTCAATCCATCGAAAAATCAAAATGTGAATTGTCGGCTTCACCCGAATCAACCATTGCATTCAATGATTACGAAATTGATATTAATGATAAAATCACAAAATTTGAATTCGAAGAATATATAGAAGCGAAAATTGAAGAACTAAAAGATTGTGTTAATGCCGTTTTATCTCAAGCGGGCCTCACCAACAATGAGATAGATATCGTTTCATTAACCGGGGGGTCCTCATTTATTCCTATCATTAATAAAATATTCACCAAGAATTTTGGAATTGAAAAAATTAATCAATCAGATGCCTTCACAAGTGTTGCTCACGGACTCGGCGTTTACAGCACAATGATATAAATTAGAATTTGATTTATCGGCAAAGATAGTCGTTCATTCGATAGGTTTCTTTAAGGCTGTAAACGTGCTTTTCCCAGATCCGGTTGAAGTGGTCCGATATAGAGAAAAAACCATGCATCGATTCTGCTAATGATTTTGCAGATTAGCCATGGCAAATACACACTTTTCTACGCTTTAATTTATTTTGGACTTCGTGCCCTATGTTGCGAGTAGGTCTATCTTATTGAAATTATTTAAATTTATTGTGTATTTGTTCAGGTAATCTATCATTTTTTGGAGCGTATCTATAGAATGGATGTATAGCCGAAATCCATCATTTGGCTATTTTTCACATTACGTATCGCAATCTAAAATTTACAAACAACATTTATTCAAGAAGTAGAACTGCATTAGTCGTTGGGCGGCCCCATGCCGTAGTCGCCGTGCATCAATCTCTGGTTGAAGCCGGTGGTCTGGTCAGGGATGATCAGGTAGGGCCCTTAAAAGTCAAGCTGCAATCGCGCCCCGAGGGTGAAGGCGGTACGGGTCAATGCCCCCCATGTAGATACCCAGCCCAACATTTATTACCGCGAAGGCACTCGTCTGCTGGACTGGGCGGTTACGCCCACCCTGCCGGGCAATGTTCATATGGATCAGGAATTCTGGGAAAACACCCATGGAGATCCTTGCGATCATGGAAGGGAAATGACCCTATCTTAGACGGGCCATTTTTCCGGCTTACGGATGGGCTGCCGTAGATCCAGATCTTCCCGTCCCCGTCGGAAGGCCCCATAATGAAGGAAGTGTATAATAATATTGATTTAAATTTCTAATATCATTATTATTATAGTGTTGTGATATTTAGTTTTAGAATAATTTTATAGGAAGACTGCCATGGGTCATAACACAGAAGACAATAATGAAGGCACGCACCAAAATGAACAGGTAAGGTGGGTAACTGATCCGGTTTCATTGGATAAACTCAGAATTACTGGAGGGCACGAGAGGGCCGCCAATGAACTTGTTCCCGTAATCTTAGAGGCGCTAAAGGCAAGTGCGAAAGTTATATTTGCCGCCGGGGGGGAATCCGGTACGGGAAAAAGCGAGGTCGCCTACCTCGTCAGGGAAAATTTGAATAAACAGGGGATCCCAACCGTCGAGTGGTCATTTGACAATGCTTATGTGACAACACCGGAAGAGCGCGAAGAAAAAAGAGCAGAAGATTACGATAACAATGTCGGCTTAAATGAAATGAACAGAGCCAGAATTGAAGAAGTTATTTCCTGTTTTGAGCAAGACAAGCCTGTCACTGTGCCGATTGTCATGATCAACGAAGACGGCTCGCGACCCGTCAAGGAAGTCACCCTGGAAATGGCGGGTAAAAAAGTACTGATTTTTGACGGCCTTTACGCTGCTTTAATCGGGGATATTAATACCGGCGAATCTAAATCAACACATATTATTGCCATGAGCGAAAAGAAATTCAATCTTGATGCTCAAAAAGAAAGGGGAAAAGAAGAAGTTAATGAACACAGGATGAAAGTCCTTGAAAGAGAGTGCAATGCAGTCAGATCTCTCTGGCCCCATGTCACCCACAAAATTACCGAAGACTGGGACGTCGTTGCTTATTCTCATATGCCCTGAACTATTCTTGACTCTACTAAATTGAGAAATAAGTCAAGGCTTCGATTGACAATATGATATCACAGCTTAATTGAGGCCTACCAAAGTGTAGATACGTTTACAGTATCTGTAATTTTATTGGGTCGAATATTTTTCACATACGTTAGAACTATCACACAAATTGGATTTAATCCGGTGGCTACCAAATCGTTTGGAGGCACTTATGCTTTGTATTGATATGGTTGAATAATTATTACCTATCCGAATTCATTAATAGGATAATAATACTTAATTGATACAATCCAATTTTTCAGTCAACAATAACGAAAATAACCGACACCCAATTTGACCAGAAGGATAGTCAACTAAAATAGACAGAAAGCTCGCTTTTTAGCCGCTACAACAACCGATCCAAAGTGACTTAACCCCATGTGCAATTTTCTTGGGGGCACCAATAATAATCAATCCCCCCTCCCTCTATTCTCTCATCGAATAAAATTGGTGGCAATTTTATCAACCCTGGCCGGTGGAGAAACTTTTATGCTCCCAGCTTCGATCACCTTCATCAACCAAGCCATATTTCTGCCGAGTACCTCCATAATCTGCTTGCCTTCAGCGTCCTGCTCCATCTCACCGGGCACCATGCCATGGGCTACAGTCCAGTAGTTGGCACTGGGCATGAACATTTCAGAATAAGTAATATAGTGATTCAGGGTATCTATGGTCGGAAGACCGCCGGACCGACGCACGGCGGCAACGGATGCACCCACTTTGTGACGAAACAGATTACCGTTCATGCTGCTAACAAAAAAGGCCCGATCCAGAAAAGATTTTATGGTTCCGGCTGCACCTGAAAAATGAACTGGTGATCCTAATAAAATACCATCGGCGGCTTTCATTTTCTGAATCCATTCATTTACCGGATCATCATCAAATACGCATTTTTCGTTTTGTTCTTTGATGCAGGTATAACAGGCCATACAGCCCCTTATTTTGTTTTTTCCCACAAGGATCATCTCGGTTTCGATGCCTGCTTTGTTAAGTTCTTCAAACACCGAATTCAGGCATCCAGTTGTATTCCCTTTTTTCCGAGGACTTCCGTTAAATGCAACAACTTTCATTAACCTTCTCCTTTTATAAATAATTTAAAAAAATGATAATTATTCTTGAGTCCAAAATAGATGATTTCATCTGAACTATTTCAAATGAGGTGTGATAAGTAAACTTAATGTTTTAATGCACTTGCTATTGAAATGAATTATCACGGGAATTCTGGATCTTGCAATTCGCCTTCTGAGTAAAAAACTTTCTTTAACCTATGAACCAACTATCCAACAATCTTTCTGGCAAATTCGATGGCTTTTTGCCGAACTGAATCATCTAATGCATCAGGTGTTGTGCAAGAATCAATAAAAAGTTCTCCTGCATTAATAGCCTTGTGATATTTTTGCATTC
>JASJGP010000281.1:0-4514 GCA_033791485.1 Desulfobacterales bacterium
CATCCAGTATTTTGAATGAGTATCCAGTATCGAGCATCCAGTATCGAGCATCCTGCATCACTCATGATCAAACATATAACCAACCGACCTTAGGCTCTTAAAAAAGACGGGTTTTTTGGGATGATCTTCAAAGTATTTCCGAAAACGTACCATAAAATTATCAACAGTTCTGGTCATTGTTTTTCCTGTGTAGCCCCATCCTATTTCCAAAAGCTTGTCTCGCGAGAGAGGTTTCCCACGGTTGGCGATAAAAAGTTTCAGCAGTTTGGTTTCCTGCTCTGTCAGGCTGATCTTCCCGCATTTGCAATCTGCAACTGATGTAACAAAATCTATGTGATTTCCGCCGAACGAGTATGTCTGCGACAATAAAGAAACGTCCGTTTCACTGCGGTATATGTCCACCCTGGTCAAAAGGCGTTCCACCCGAAGCAAAAACTCTTCCAGGTTGAAAGGTTTTGAGAGGTAATCATCCACACCATAAGAAAGACCTTTAATCTTATCATCCGGTGTGCCTTTGGCTGATAGAATTAAAATCGGAATCCGTTCATCCTCAAGGCGTATATTACGGAGCACGGAAATTCCATCAATACCGGGCAGCATAATATCGAGTATAATGAGATCCGGTCTGCTTTCCTTCCATTTTTGAAGACCGGACACTCCGTCCTGTGCTATTGAAACATCGTATCCCTGAAGCGAAAGATTTAATTTCAGGCCCTCTGCAATATGCTTTTCATCTTCTATAACAAGAATATGTTTTTTTTTACGATTTTCCATGATTGTTCATCGTTCCGTGTTGCCCAGGTATTAACGTTTTGTGCCATAGAGAGCAAGATGCTCGATTCTGGATACTTGATGCTCGTTTTTTAACCAAAAACCGGTATTCAGTAACGAGTATCCAGCATCAACTAAACAGGCAAAATTAGGGTGAAAACCGACCCTTCTCCTTTTCCTTTGCTCTCAGCAACGACTTTTCCATTATGAATACGGGCTATATTTTGAACAACGTGAAGCCCAAGTCCGCTGCCTTTGGCTGACATATCATCCGATCGGCCGACCTGATAAAATTTCTTAAAAATTTTTTTTATTTTTCCTTTTTCAAGTCCTATGCCATTGTCTTTAAAACGAATCAGCAGTTTCTTTTTTTGCCTTTCAAAAGCAATATCAACCCTGGGCTCCTTTGATTCGTTGTACTTGATAGCGTTGGTAAGCAAATTCATCAAAAGCATCTCCAATAAAGGCGGATTTATGCTGTATAATAACGGATTCGCAGGATGATGTATCGTTATTTTGCAGCCTTGGAAAAGATGGTCGTTATTTTTATAAAACTGCTCAAAAACCTCTATAAGATCAGACACAACAAATTTTTTTTTGTAACTCTTGCTTTCAATCCTGGCAAGGTTTAAAATCCGATTAATATGGTCCGAGAGTCTGCTCACGTCCGTAATCATATACTGTATATACTTGAGCTGGTCATTGCGAGACAGTTCATGTTTGGAAAAAGTTTGCAGGAAAAGTTTCAATGAGGTAACTGGAGTTTTCAGCTCGTGTGTAAAACTATTGATAAAATTATGCTGCAATCGATAAAGCTGCAATGTCTTTTGATTATAGACAAAGATGGTAAATATTCCCAGCAGGATTATTCCCACAAGAATTGAAAGAACCAATATAACAATCCATGTCTGTGGCTCTAAAACCTGGCTGGAATCCAGGTTGAATTTATAAACAACCGACTTAAGCCCTGCAGAGATTTCAACATACCAGTATATATACAAAAAGAGAGAAGTGACCAGAGCCACGATTGATAAAACAAGAATAAAGATTGGATGCAAAAACCATTTTAGACTGTTCATAACGGAATAAATATAACAAACTGGTCAAATTTAACAACCATTTATATCCTCAACATAATCTGTGCCTTCCGAGTTTTTCCATGGCAAACATAAAATGTAAAACTTTTGTAAAAGAGTTAAACACGCCTTGGCTTTCAGGTATTATTGGATTATAATGTGCTGTTCAGACAAATCCTAAAAAACAGGAAGATACACAATAAGAATTAAATTAAAGGAAAATATTAATGCTACTGCCAACATTGAAAATAGGCGATTTAGAAGCAAGAGTACCGATCATTCAAGGTGGCATGTCTGTTGGAATTTCTCTTTCAGGACTTGCCTCGGCAGTTGCCAATGAAGGTGGTATCGGTGTCATCGGAACTGCACTAATAGGTTTGAGAGAACCTGATTACAAATCGAATTACCTTGAAGCCAATATCAGGGGAATGAAAAAAGAAATCAGGAAAGCCAGGCACATGAGCGATGGTATTATAGGTGTTAACATCATGGTGGTGTTGACAAATTATGCTGATACCGTACGTACTGCCATTGAGGAGCAAGTTGATATTATATTCGCAGGTGCAGGCCTCCCCCTTGATATGCCTGGGTATCTTAAAGAAGATTCCTGCACAAAGCTTGTTCCAATCATATCATCAGGAAGAGCAGCCAGGCTGATATGCAAAAAGTGGCTGTCAAAGTATAATTATCTACCTGATGCTTTTGTAGTGGAAGGCCCCAAGGCCGGCGGGCATATCGGCTTTAAGCTTGAGCAGATTGATGATCCTGCGTTTTCCCTTGAAAACCTGGTTCCTGAAGTTATTGAGACGGTTAAACCTTTTGAAGATGAGCATGATAAAGATATTCCGGTAATTGTTGCAGGCGGAATTTATACCCCGGATGATATCGAAAAGTTTATAAAGATGGGAGCTGCGGGCGTCCAATTGGGAACACGTTTTGTCGCTACCCATGAATGTGATGCGGACGAGAGATTCAAACAGGCATATGTTGAGTCCAAAAAAGAAGATATGGTAATTATTAAAAGCCCTGTGGGTCTTCCCGGCAGAGCTGTCAACAACAAATTCCTCGATGACGTAGCCCAGGGAAAGAAAAAACCGTTTAAGTGTCCCTATCACTGTATTAAAACATGTGACTATCAAAAAAGCCCATACTGTATTGCATTTGCTTTACTAAATGCCCAGAGAGGCAATATGAAACACGGTTATGCATTTGCCGGAAAAAATGCCCACAGGATAGACAAAATAGTTTCAGTCAAAGAGCTTATTTCATCCCTGCTAAAAGGCCATGAACTCTCCTCAATCCAACAGCCGCTGCTAAAAAAAGCGGTATGATTTTATTTAAAAATCCGATAATGAAAGTCAATCTTTCAACAATCAGGCTTAAGTTATCAAACTTTCTGATATCTTCTTTACTATTCCTTATTATATTCTTCATTACTGGCTACATCTTTCCGTGCAATGCAAAAACCCACGCAACCGATTTTCCTTTTAGTCCGGGTGAGAAACTGACATTTAAGCTAAGCTGGTGTTTCATTCCGGCCGGTGAAGCAGTACTCGAAGTGCTTCCCATTGAAAATATTAGTGGTATCAAGGCATATCATTTTGTTTTGACCGTAAAAACCAATCAGTTTTTTGATACAATCTATAAAATTCGAGACAGAATTGATTCCTATACCGACACTGATATGACCCGCTCAATTTTATATAAGAAAAGGCAAGTCGCCCGGGAACACAAGCGAGATGTAGTTGTAAGTTTTAACTGGGATAAAAATGAAGCTCAATATTCAAACTTCAGCAGAAAACGAAACCCTGTTTCACTGTTACCGGGCTCATTTGACCCCTTATCTATATTTTACTATTCACGTATCTATGACTTTAAAGAAAAAATTATCCTTCAAAGGCCGGTAACTGATGGCAAAAAATGTGTTCTCGGAAGTGGGAAAATAATTAAAAGGGAAACAATAAAGCTGAAAAGCGAAAAATATGATACATACCTTTTAGAACCTGAGCTAAAAGATCTAAGTGGTGTATTTAGAAAGAGCAAAAATGCTACAATCAAAATATGGCTTACGGCTGACAAACGAAAAATACCGGTCAGGATAAAAAGCAAAGTAGTTGTTGGAAGCTTTGTCGCCGAACTTGTTGCTGCTGAAGGTGTTGCCAAATAAGATGGTCATCACCTGCATAATGCTCTTTCTTACCGTCATAGCGACATATTAGGATTTTATCATAAAAGAAAATGTTTATCATTTTGCTTGTAATAAAATTTCCTGCCTGATATTTTCTTAATCATACCCGCATCAATTTAATAAAAAAAGCAAGGTGATTTATGCAGGATATTCTTTTAGGTTTTGATAAGATGACTATTGAAGATCTGGTTGCCATTGCAAGAAATGGAGCCGGAGTTCAGTTGACGAAAGCATCGGAAAAGCGGATTGCCAAAACCCGGAAATTAATTGAAAAACTGGTACAGGAAGAAAAAGCAATTTACGGCGTCACAACAGGGTTTGGAGCCTTGAGCGATGTGACCATTCCTAAAAAGGACTCCGCGCAGCTCCAGACAAATATTCTTATGAGCCATGCAGCTGGAGTTGGCAACCCCCTGGAAAAAGAGATTGTTCGAGCTATCATGGCCCTAAGGATAAAAGACCTGGCAAGGGGGCATTCC
>JASJGP010000282.1:0-6806 GCA_033791485.1 Desulfobacterales bacterium
GATACTGCTGACTCGAACTGAACGTATCAAAGATGAGTACACCACCGATAAACTGATTTTTATAGAGTCTGATAAACCTTTTAAACAGCTGCAGGAAGTTATTAAAGCACTCGGAATTGTTAACGAGGATCTAAAAACGTTTACCAGGTGTATTAGTTGTAACACTAAAATAAGAACAATCAATAAGAATTCCATACGTTCTGTTGTACCTGATTATGTATGGGAAAATCAGGATTCCTTCAAAGCTTGCAGTAAATGTAAAAGAATATACTGGCAGGGAAGCCATACAAAACGTAGTATGGAACAGATAAAAAAACTATTTGAATCGTAAAAAATACAAATATGGCTAACACATCAAAAGTAATTGCCTTTGAAGCACGCCTTAAAGACTGTAAAAATGTTATGACACTTGGGGTTCGGCCTAATTTTTCTGATTATAGCAACAAAGAAGCTGAACTGATACGAAACGCTAAGAAAATCTATTACCCCACAACATTCTATGCCGACCTGTTTGACGCAATGGGGAAAAAAACTTTTCCAAGCTACCATACTTATAAATGTGTCCAAGACAAGATAAAACAAACAGCTTTGTTTAATCTTCTTAAAATACCACATCCCAGAACAAGAGTTTTTTATGGAAAACGTCAGAAAAAGACCATTACTGATCATTTTCAATTTCCGTTGATAGGTAAAATTCCTCGCGGATCAGCAATGGGCAGGGGAGTTTATCTTATTAAAAACAAAGATGATCTCGATGCGTATCTGCAAGTGACGGATGTAGCATATATTCAAGAATACCTGCCCACAGATCGTGATATACGTGTAGTTGTTATCGGCAAAAAAATTGTTCATTCCTACTGGCGTATTGCTTCTCAGGGTGAGTTTAGAAGTAATGTCGCCCTTGGAGGTATTGTCAGCTTAGATCCTGTTCCTGCAGGGGCTCTTGATCTTGCACTTTATACTGCAAAAAATTGCCAATGGGATGATGTCGGTATTGATATATGCAGGTATAACAAAAATTTTTATGTCCTTGAAGCGAATATGAAATACGGTAAGGAAGGTTTCAGAAAGGCCGGAATAGATTATAAAGAGCTCATGGAGACCATGATAGATAATGAAGAAATCTAAAGATTATACGCTTGATAGTATTAAGCTGGCTTTAGAGCAGCGAGAATCGGAGAACCTGTCTGCAGTCGCAACTTTAAACAAAAATGCTGTGCGTCGCATGGATGAAAAGAAGATTGAAACAGAATACCGCCAGGCATTTTCTGTTGATGTGGATCGAATTTTACATTCAAGTGCTTATACACGCTATATAGACAAGACTCAGGTTTTTTATCTTATAAAAAACGATCACATTACTCACAGGGTGCTGCACGTTCAGCTTGTATCGAAAATTGCAAGGACTGTAGGTCGATTTCTTGGATTAAACGAAGATTTAATAGAAGCAATTGCCCTGGGGCATGATATCGGACATACACCTTTTGGTCATGACGGTGAAAGGATTCTTTCAGATATTTGTAATAATAATGGTATCGGGTATTTCAGGCATAGCGTTCAGAGTATCCAGTTTCTTGACAGGGTAGAAAGGAATGGGGACGGATGGAACTTATGTCTTCAAACCCTGGATGGAATTTTGTGTCATGATGGAGAAATTCACGACAGAAAGCTTAAGCCGGAAAGGGAAAAAACATTTGAAAAACTTGAAAAAGAGGTAGTTGCCAAAAAAGAAGATCCTGATACTTTACTTATACCTATGACTCTGGAAGGTTGTGTTGTTAGAATGACAGATACAATAAGTTACATAGGAAGAGATATTGAGGATGCCATTCGCCTGGATATGATAAAAAGATCTGATCTTCCAAAAGAAAGCGTTAAATTTCTCGGAGACTCAAACGGAACAATTGTATTTAATCTTGTGACTGATATAATCGAAAACAGCTTTCAAAATATTTACATTGCATTCAGCCCTGAAATTTCTGATGCATTAAAACTGCTGAAAGAATTCAATTTTAAGCATATTTATATGAATCCAAAAATAAAAAAGCATTTAGGTACAATAAAGAAGCTTTTTGAAATGCTTTTTGAAAAATACCTTAATGATCTTGAAAATGAAAATCATTCTTCAGTTATTTTTACACGTTTTTTAAAGGATATGTCTGAAAGTTACCTTAATAATCACAGTAAAGAAGAGATGGTAAGGGATTTTGTTGCAGGGATGACGGATCAATATTTCCTTAGGCAGTGTCCTGAGAACATGAGACCTGAGCCACAGTATTATTAGACGCTTAAAATTCAGAACTACTAATCTATGTGAGTATTTACGAGGTGTTATGAAAGATCGGTCGAAATTTCAGATATAGCAATTTGAACGTCGAGCATTGAACATCGAATGATGAAATCGCTTCGCTCTGCCGGTTTATAAATGGGTAGAATACCTTATTCAACATTCGATGTTCGACGTTCATTTTTTTTAGTTCATATTTAAGTTTATTTATGGCAAGAAATAACTAAGACAATTTCCAACCAATGATGAAAAATATATGATTTATGATTTAAAGGTGGAAATCATAAACCCTTAACCCGGAACCCATCAATGTATCAGAAGCGATCATACCGGAATACAGTCTGCGTTAACAACCTTGTATCTTTCCGGGTGGCCGTGAAAGAAACCGATCTTTTTATCCATTCTGCAAAAAATATAAAGCATATTGCACGGGAATTAACTCTGCAACACAGAGGCTATATAGAAACATATATCAAAAGGCATGCGGAATTTGAAAAAACGCTTCAGCCATGGAAGATTAACGAACCAGTACCGAACATAATATCAGAGATGACGCAAGCCGGTGAAAAAGCAGGTGTTGGTCCAATGGCTTCTGTGGCTGGAGCTGTTGCTGAACATGTCGGAGTTGGTCTTTTAGAGCATACCGATGAAGTTATAGTCGAAAATGGAGGTGATTTGTTTATAAAAACAGATAATCCTGTAACAGTCGGTATTTTTGCAGGAAAATCACCTCTTAGCATGCATATCGGCATACATGTTGACCCGGGCGGCAAACAGGTCTCTGTATGCACATCTTCCGGTAGTGTCGGTCATTCATTTAGTCTGGGAAAAGCTGACGCTGTATGTGTTGTATCAGAATCATGCTCTCTTGCTGATGCGGCTGCGACTTCAATAGGAAATCATGTTATGAAGAAAACAGATATTCAAAAAGCCATAGATTTCGGGAAAACAATTGAAGGGGTTAAAGGAATTGCTGTTATAACAGACGATAAAATTGGTATGTGGGGAGATGTGAAGATTGTAGCTTTAAAAGGAAAAAAAGGTTGAGTTTTCAGGATAAAAATAGTAGTTTTGAATAAAAGATGCATGTAACATCTTAGATTTGGAAAGCCGTATTCAGATAATCCGATTTTAAGACGTGTCAAACTCAGGCATAAGTACGCACGATGAAGGAATTTTTATGAAAACCGTATGGGCGCCGTGGCGGATCGAATATATTCTGAGTGATAAGGAGGAAGGTTGCATATTCTGTGACGCTCTTTCAAAGAATGACGATCTGACACTTTTTAAAGGTGAAATTACCATGGCTATGATGAACAAATATCCATATATTAACGGTCATATCCTGGTAGCCCCTGTCAGGCATTTGTCCGCACTGGATCAGCTAAACAGCGAAGAAACGCAAAGCCTTTTAATAACTGTTGAGAAATCTGTAAGTATTATTAAAAAAGCTATGAACCCTGATGGTTTTAACGTCGGGCTTAATTTAGGCAAAGTAGCAGGTGCCGGAGTAGAGGAACATCTTCATTTCCATATTGTTCCACGATGGTTTGGCGATACAAATGCACTAACTGTTCTTGCTGATGTTCGTGTAATCCCGGAACACTTGCAAACCACTTATAATAATCTGAAGGTTTATTTTGATAGATTGGAAATAAAATAATGAAAAATTTTTGGAATAAAAATGTAAAAAGAGTCAAAATCGGCATATGGGTAGTTATTATTGGATTTTTAGCGCTTATAGTTTTCCAGAACCAGAATTTTTTTCTTGCTCGGCAAAGCCTTGGATTAAATCTTTATTTTAAAAATTATTCATTACCGGAAGTAAATAACATTTTCCTCTTTTTTATATGTTTTTTAGCAGGCCTGCTTTTTGCAGCATATTTTATTTTTTTAGACCGCTTTAAACTAAAAAAGACAAATAAAACGTTAAACACCACAATTAATACTCACCTTGAGAAGATATCCTCGATTGAAAAAGAGCTTAAAACATTTAAACCAATAGAATCCAAACCTTTTGATCAGGCTGTTACATTAAACACAGACATAAAAACACCTCCCGGCGAAAACAAAGAAAAAGAATAATTAATGAGTTCGCCTAAAACAACCCCGATGATAAGACAATACCTGTCTATAAAGGAGGAGTATGCTGATGCAATACTCCTTTACAGGATGGGTGATTTTTATGAAATGTTTTTTGAGGATGCAAAGATAGCATCAAGGCAGCTTGGAATTACATTAACATCAAGAAATAAAAAAGATGAATTTCCGATTCCTATGTGCGGTGTGCCGCATAAAGCCGTGCAAGGTTACATTGCGCGGTTACTTGATCATGGAAATAAGGTGGCTATATGCGATCAAATTGAAGACCCGGCTATAGCAAAAGGCCTGGTAAAAAGAGATGTTGTGCGGGTGATTACTCCGGGAATGATAATAGAGAATGAATTTTTAGATGAAAAAACAAATAATTATATTCTCGCTGTAGTTCATGATGCTGATGTTGCAGGGCTTTCATGTTTAGATTTATCAACAGGCACTTTTCGAGTTTCGGAGTCAAGTGATTTGCAATTAGTTGTGGATGAGGCTTTAAGAATATCGCCAAGCGAAATTCTTTTGCCGGAATCTTCCGGAAACGATCCTTTTTTTTCTCCAATTTTAAATGCTGTTTCAGAAAAAGCAGTAACCTTTCTTGAGAAAATCGCTTTCGAGCATAAAAGGGGTCGTGAAAGACTTCTTAACCAATTTAATACACTCTCCCTTGAAGGGTTCGGTTGTGAGAATTTTAAGGCTGGAATAAGTGCCGCAGGTGCACTTATTTATTACATCCGAAAAACCCAGAAACAAAAAACAGAACATATCTCAAGGATAGAAACATATACATTAAGCAATTATCTGTGGCTTGATGATATAAGCTTTCAAAATCTTGAGATAATAAAGAATATCAGGACAGGTTCAGGTCAGGGGACACTTCTTGAAATAATTGACCATACGGTAACGGCAATGGGCAGCAGACTCTTTAAAAGGTGGTTGCGATATCCGCTGGTCAACGTAAAGGAGATAGAGTCCAGGCTGGATGCTGTGCAGGAGGCAAAAAATAGCCTTCATATTCGAAGAAGTATTATAGAATGCCTTAAATCAGTTTACGATCTGGAACGTCTCGGAAGCAAGATTTCCATGGGGCATTCCAATGCTAAAGATCTTGTCGCTTTAAAACGTTCGTTAAAAAAATTGCCGGAAATATGGACATTTATTTCGGGGCTTGAGTCCAATTATTTTATTTGTAGTGAAAAGTTAGATAGCCTCATTGATCTGGCTGAATTAATTGAAAAATCAATTAGAGAAGATGCGCCTCCTGTAATAAATGAAGGAGGGATAATCAAAACCGGATATAACGAAGAACTTGACGAGCTTATAAAAGTCAGTCGCAGTGGAAAAAGTTATATTGCACAGCTTGAGGTTAAGGAAAGACAGTCAACAGGAATAAATACTTTAAAAGTAAGGTATAACAAGGTATTTGGATACTATATAGAAGTTCCAAAAGCACGTTCGAAAAATGTCCCTCAAAATTATGTTCGAAAACAGACCCTGGTGAACGCGGAGCGGTATATTACAGATGAACTGAAAACTTTTGAATCCAGGGTATTTGGTGCTGAAGAGAGACGGGCAGAACTTGAATATGAAATATTTAATGAGATAAGGAAAGAAGTTGTAAAAAATAATTTAAGTATTCAGCTTGTTGCGAGTTTTTTGGCTGGCCTGGACTGTATACTTAATCTTGCTGAAATTGCAGATCAAAATAATTATTGCAAACCTAAGATGAATGTAGACGGAGAGATATTTATTGAAGAAGGTCGTCATCCTGTTGTGGAAAAGATGATAACCGGAGAACGTTTTGTTCCAAATACAATAAAGCTGGACAATAGTGAAAACCAGATACTTATTATAACCGGTCCTAACATGGCAGGAAAGTCAACGATTTTGAGACAGGTGGCAATTCTTGTTCTCATGGCGCAAATGGGTTCTTTTGTGCCTGCCAAAACGGCCTTGATAAATATAACAGACCGGATATTTACACGTGTTGGCGCTCTTGACAATCTCTCCGGGGGCCAGAGTACTTTCATGGTTGAAATGCAGGAAACTGCAAATATTTTAAACAATTCAACTGAGCAAAGCCTTGTAATTTTAGACGAGATAGGAAGGGGAACAAGCACATTTGACGGGCTTTCTATCGCATGGGCTGTTGCAGAATACCTGCACGACTTAAACAAAAAGGGGGTGAAGACATTATTCGCCACCCATTACCATGAATTGACTGAGCTTGCGTTGAAAAAAACCCGTGTCAAGAATTTCAATATAGCGGTAAGAGAATGGAATGATGAAATTATTTTTTTAAGAAAACTGGTTGAAGGCGGCACAAATAGAAGCTATGGTATACAGGTTGCACGGCTTGCAGGTATTCCGGACGAAGTGTTAATACGAGCAAAAAAAATTCTGGCTAAAATTGAAAATGGTGAATTCA
>JASJGP010000283.1:0-4684 GCA_033791485.1 Desulfobacterales bacterium
CAGAATTTGAAAAAGGATTTGAGGTGATGAGGTCCGGGAAATCAGGAAAAGTCATACTTGACTGGGATTAACCGTAAGTGATTATTGATTAACAGTTGAGCCAATTTCAAAACGTTCCCTTTCGAATTTAAAAAAGCAAAATGAGCTTGATTGAAAAAAAAGTACAAGTCAACATTCCCTTTACCATGCTTTGGGATTCCTATATTGAGTTGTTTATTAAAAACGGGCTGAATCCTGAAATAGGACTTGATGCCATTTCGCTTAAACGGTTTTCATTTGATGATTTCAAGGATATGGCCCATCGGCTTCATAAACAAAATCTTACAATCACATTGCATGCTCCCTTTATTGATCTTTCTCCCGGGTCTTTGGATCCGGATGTTCTAGATTTAACCCGCCATCGTTTTAAGCAGCTGCTTAAACTGGTTCCGCTTTTCAAACCTAAAACGGTTGTCTGCCATGCAGGTTATGACTGGAAGAGGTATGGTTATTTCAAAGAAGAGTGGGTTGAAAAAAGTCTTAAAACATGGTCCCGGCTTGGTTCGCTTATAGCAGACGAAGGTGGGCAGTTGATGCTGGAAAATGTTTATGAGCACTCACCTGAGGATATTCTGATACTCTTTGAAAATCTTGAAAAGCAAAATGTCGGGTTTTGCCTGGACACAGGCCATCAGTCGGCTTTCAGCCGGACTTCCCTCAAGGCATGGCTCGACTCACTTGGGCAGTATCTTGGCCAGCTTCACCTTCATGACAACAACGGAAACTTTGATGACCATCTGGCCATGGGCAAAGGTAAGATAAACTTTGAGGCATTTTTCAAAGCATTAAAAGCAATTAAAAAAGCCCCTCCTGTTATTACTCTTGAACCCCACGAAGATGGAGCTCTGTGGCCCAGCCTCGAATTTCTTGAAAAAGTCTGGCCGTGGTAAGGATAATGTCCCCAACCCTAACTTAACCGCCAAACGCACTTTGAAAAATACGCACCGAGGCACCTTCTTTTAATGAATCATCGTGCTGGACCACCAAATTGTCGATCACAACCAGGCCGCCATCCGAAGCAAAGATTTCCAGACGGGCTAAAAGATCTTTGACTTTAGCACCGTCCGGGATCCCTACTTCAAGTCCTTGCGATGGATCGTAGTCGGGATATCGTTGCGGCAGTGTTCCGAATAATTTGACCCTAATCTTCATCCGTCATTGCCTATTCAAAATCAAAGGTGCTGTCCAGGTCTTCATCGGTGACGGTAAATACTTTATTGTGAGGCGGCAGCGGTTCTTCATAGAAAAACTTGGCCAGTCGATCATCCTTATTGGTAAATCCGGCGTTGCGGTTGAATTCCAGTTCCGTTTTCAATACCCGGATCCCGAGGGCCGGGATGTCATCTGCGCCCAGCTGCGTGCCGAGCTTGGCATTGATCATTTTGAGCAGGGCTTCACTGACATCCGGAGCCGCCAGCGCAGCCCCGGCCAGCATGCACAGTCCGGTGCAGTCCAAAGAAGCCATGGCAATTTGGGCCTTGCGAGACGCCTTTACCTGACCTTCTGCTTCCAGGGGATTGAGCACACCGGCCAGATACGCACCAACCAGGTTACCGGCGGTATGGTCTGCGCCCATGGGCGAGGTTGCATAGGTAACGCCGTTGCCCTGCATACCTCTGGGGTCGTAGGCGGCGATGCTCTGGCCCTTGACCACCGGCACACGATGATGATTGAAATGTTTGCCAACAGCTGCCGGACCGTTTCCAAGAACTTTTCCGATCTCCGTTCCCTTGGCAATTTCCTCCATCAGCTCGATGGCCGCCTGTCCGTCACCAAATTCTTTATAGCCGGCATCCATGGCAACGCCAATAGCAACGCCGGTATTTATGGTATCCAGCCCGATATCATCGGATAAAAAATCAAGCCTGGCAATCACATCCAAATCATCAATACCGGGCATGCCTCCCATGGACCAGATGGTTTCATATTCCAGAGAAGCTGTAACATACTTGCCACCTTCGTCCACAAATACATTTGAACAACGAATGATGCACTGGGAGCACCCCATATGGGTGGTTTGACCGCCGCGTTTCTGAATGGTTTCAGCCAGGACCTCACCGCTGATTTTCTTCCAGCCCTCGAAAACACCTTTGGTGGCATTATAGCTTGGAAATGCCCCGATGGAGTTTACGGCCGACACAAGTCCTGCCGTGCCAAGCGCACCAAGCATTTTCCCTGAAAAAGGATGATCCTTTACGGCTTTGGCAAAAACCTTGGCGGATTCTTTAAAGGATTCCGGATCAGCGATAGCGTCCGGGTTTTTGCCCTGCCGGCTGATAACAATGGCTTTGATCCCTTTTGCGCCCATGACCGCACCAAGGCCTCCTCGGCCGGCAGCGCGGCAGGGGCGCCCATCCACATCGGAGGTTTGAATAGATGCGGATGCCAATTGATATTCTCCCGCGGGACCGATACACAGTACACCGTTTTTCTCGCCATGGTCCTGGAGCAATCTTTCAACCAGGGCATAGGTCCGCATACCTTTAAAATCATCAGCAGCTTGAAGGGCGGCGTTACCGTTTTGATCGATGATTAGGTTGAACAGTTTGCCTTGCGGTGCCAACCCCTCAACGATAATAGCGGTAATACCCAGTTTGCCCAAGGCAGCTGCGACGGTTCCACCGGCATTGCTTTCTTTGATCGTACCGGTCAGCGGACTCTTGGCACCAATGGAAATCCGGCTGGTATTAACCAACGAGGTCCCGCTTAAAAGTCCGGGGGCAAAAATAAGTTTGTTCTCAGGCCCCAGGGGATCACATGTGGGCGGCACTTCGTTGTTGATCATTATCGAGGTCAAACCTCTTCCGCCCAGCCCTACATAATCCTGGGATACATCCTCTACCCTGACCGTCTGTTCACTCATGTTAACTCGTATAAACTGCATTTAAATCTCCCTTTTCAAATTTAATTTAGGACACTGATTGATTCCCGATTATTCAAATTGAAGTTCGGTCGATATATCCACACACTCTTTAATGGTGCGGGCAATCGGACAAGAATTCGCATGAAAAACATGCACCCTTTCGGCGGCCTCCCGCTTATTCTGGTCCGCTTGCAAATGATTTGACCACAATGTTTTATTGCCATTTTTATTGTATTTAATGCCTGAACATAATTTATCGCAAATTAACGGCTTTTACACTTTACGTTCAGGCATTAGTTAGCTTGCTTTTCCATGGGAGTTCTCCAGGAGATGCATTATTCCATTCTTCAATTATTCTTTGTGCTTCCAGAAAGTCTGTCTCAGAAACCCGAATTAAGCCCCAACCATATTGAGATTGGAAAAGACCATCATATGCAGTATCATGAAATGATTTTATTTCTGCATATATTCCATGTTCCTCTAAAACCGCTTTGATTACATTTGCTTCTGCTTCGTTCTCAGGTTTCATTAAATTTTTCATGGTTTGATTTTCCATACTTTCAAAAGGATAACATTAGGTATTGATTCGCTGTGAAAGAATTTCAGTTTTTAGAAAAAATGAATAGAAACAAGATCTGTGCAGCGATTATTCGATAGCATAATAACATACACCCTATTTAGTGATTTTATTTTATAGGACACATGGCTGTCGGGGCTGACCAGCCGATGAATAAATTACCTTCAGCATCTTTATATATAATAATATGATGAAGCGCATCCGGCGCATCTATTCTTGATTGGCGTGGCATACAAACCGGATAGCATAGCTCAAGGACTCTATCAACTTATAAATTAATGTACCCCAAAACCCCAATAATTAAATGAAAGTTAGATCAAAAGTGATAATCACAGCATAAAGTAGTATCTCATTCTACAGCTAAGCCCCCCTTAAAATTCTAAGATGATTGTCAGGCTAAAAGTTCTTTTGCAAACGCTTTGGCTTTACTCTCATCTTCTTGGTTGGGACGTCCGGTCATCTGTTTGACCTTATCCGCCCACTGCTTATCATTTAAATTCTGTTTCTTCTGTACCATCTCGTATATAGATTCAGTCAAAGCACCCTGGCAGTCAAAACACCCTTTATATTCAATACCTTTTTCCTTGCATGCTGCTTTTATAGGTTCTGTAAATCCATCCATAGCTTGATCCGGATAAGCCGGGGCAGAATGGGTAATGAAACCGGCCATCTTTTGACCTGAACCTGTTTGAATGCTGCCTAAAAATTCTTTTACCGGTCCGGCCAGATTGCTGGCGTGGAGCGGCGAGCCAATCAAGATGAAGTCGTACCCAGCCACATCACCGGGACTGACATCTTCAAGCTTTTTCAACTCGGCTTCATTGGCCCGGGCTGCTTCCTCGCAGATGGCTCTGGCGATTTTTTCCGTGTTTCCGGTCTGGCTAAAATAAGTCACTAATACTTTCATGATGTAACCTCCCTTTTTTAATTCAACCTTGTTTACTTGTGAATCCCAATTGTTGCAAAGCTTCTTCAGTAAGCACCACCTGTGAGGGCAAATCAGTGTCCTGATCAATCTCCGGCTTTCAGGGTCTTTATCTTTGACATCTACTTGACATCCTTTTTCAGCGTTTTAGGGATCAATGTTTTTAAACGGACATTTGTCAAGGCTAAAGATTTGATCCCATTCCCTCGTAATTTCATTATAAGGCATTGATAGGTGCTGTATGCCCAAAACCGGCGTCAGCCGCGAGCGAAGCGAGTCG
>JASJGP010000284.1:0-2547 GCA_033791485.1 Desulfobacterales bacterium
GGATTGGAAAGCTCCTTTAAAGTGGGAATCCTGAAGGGATCTTTTGGATTATAAAGATCGAGGCACGGAAGTCTGAAAACAGGAATATCGCTGTCAAGCTGTGGGTCGGGAGGGCCTGAAATCACTTCAACAAAATGGCCGAGGTCCTTCAGCGATCTGCTGAGGTTTTTAAGATATACACCCTGGCCGCCGCTATGCGGATTGCTCCTGTAGCTTAACAGACAGATTCTTAAGGGGACATGTTTTTTCATAAGTATAGATCTTGTTGAGTAGTTGATAAAATCTTGACTTGATTATATAGTAATAAAAAGCTACAAAAAACAACAAATTATAACACTTACATTTATACTATGCATTTAAATCTTCCGGACAAAGTTACTTTAATTGAAGTGGGGCCCAGGGACGGTTTCCAATTTGAAACAAAAATAGTCCCAACCTTGCTAAAGGCAGAGATCATTTCCGGCCTGGTGGATGCAGGGTTAAAAGACATCCAGGCAACCTCCTTTGTTCATCCGGATGTAGTCCCTCAGATGGCGGATGCTGAAGATTTATTAAAGCGTCTTCCCAAAAGAAATGATGTCCGCTACTCTGCCCTTGTTTTAAATGAAAAAGGAGTTGAGCGCGCGCATCTCTCCGGTTTGCAGCATATAGAAATTTCAATATCGGCCAGCGATACCCACAGCCGGAAAAATGCAGGCATGCCTTTTCAAAAAGCCCTGGAAAAAGGAAAAGATATGATTAGGCTTGCACAAGAATACAATATGGAGATACGCGCAGGCATTCAGTGTGCATTCGGGTGTGTTTATGAAGGCAGGATTTCTGAAGAACGTGTGCTTAAAATTGCCAAAGATTTCCTGGAAATTGGAATTCAAACACTTGCCATATCCGATACCACCGGTATGGCAGATCCGCTTTTAATTAAAAATCTCTTAAAAAAATTGATACCAAAGATCGGCAATACACCGGTTGTGTTTCATCTGCACGATACTCGTGGATTGGGGCTGGTTAATGTTATGGCCGCGATGGAATGTGGCGTTACCCGTTTTGATACCGCCCTGGCAGGTATGGGAGGCTGTCCTTTTGTGTCAGGAGCAGCCGGAAATATCGCAACAGAAGATACGGCCTGGCTTATGAAATCATTGAACATTGAAACCGGAGTAAATATTTCAAAGGTTGCAAAGTGTTCTCAAAAGCTCGAAAAGTTTTTTGAAAAGAAGTTTCCAGGCAAAATGCATCGTCTGATAAGATAAAAAAGGCTATCAGCCGATTAATTAAAGTTACAAGAAGAATAGAATATCCTTTAAACCATGGGTTGGGGTTTTTTTGTAAAATATTTTGTGTTTCGGTTAGGGAAAACACTGATCGACGAACTGAGGCAAGGAAGCAGTTTGCCGCTGTCGGGCTTTTAGACCGTGTTGAGTTCTATATCGTTGAAAAAGACAAACATCCTGAAGATATTGAAAGAGGTATCTATGAATCGCATATAAAATGTATTCAAAAAGGGCTCGACGCGGGTGCCCGTCATATTCTGATCTTTGAAGACGATATCCTGTTTGATCGTTTCGACGCAGAAAAATTAAAAACCTGTACCCGGTTTTTAAAATCCAAAAAGGAATGGAAAGTCTTGCTGCTGGGGTGCCTGGTCAACGGTCTTAAACCGACCGAGTCTAAATCGGTGATGAAGGTAAAACATCGCAGCCTGTCGCATGCCTATGCCCTGAACCGGAAATTTGCCAGAGAAATTGTCAGGATCCCATGGCCTGGGTGTGCCTATGATTGCCTGTTTTGTCCCTATGACGAAGGAGTCTATGCCATCTATCCGTCGATTGCATTTCAAAGCTCCCCTTCAGGCAACACCAAGTATCTGAATCTGGAAAGGCGCAGGCGGTTTTTTGGAGGGTTTAAACGCATTCAAAAATTTAACGAGTTTTTTTACCGCTACCGCGCGCTAATCATTGCCGCAAACGCCGCAACTATTTTGTTTTTGGTGGTCATTGCGGCAGGTTAGCTTTTCTAACAAGGTAGCTGCCCGGTGCCTTAAAAGTAAAGAAAAACTCGGCCCAAAAATGAATGCGTTCATCAACAGCACAAAAGCATTAAAGCCAAATTTCCAATTTCAGCGTTCCGTGAACGCTTACCATCTTTTTAAGGAGGTATAGAAAATGAAATCTCGTTGCGATGTCTGCAAATTACACAGCTATGCTGAAAAAAAGCCAGGCTCGCTGGTTGGCAGGCTCTGGCAGTGGCACACCGGATGGTGTCCTGGCTGGAAGGCGTATCAAAAGTCTCTGGCTAAACAAAAAGAATCGTCAGGAGAAAAAGAAGAGTAACTTTGTTCAAGAAAGCTTTATTCATCATTTCTTTTTCTTTAAACAGAAATTTATAAACTCAAAAAGCAACTTGAAGCAGTGGGCAATTAGATTCAAAATATTACAAACAATGAAAGAACCAAAATTTAACAAAACAAATATAGCCTTAGCTATATCCAGCGGTCTGTTGCTGACAGGATCTTTTCCCAATGTCAATTTTAACTGGCTTGCCTGGTTT
>JASJGP010000285.1:0-13498 GCA_033791485.1 Desulfobacterales bacterium
GAAAGAGGACGAAGATGACTCTGAAGAGGAACTGCCGGATCATTTAAAACCCCATGCATGGTTTGTAGCGTATGCGCCTTCCGAAAACCCTGAGATAGCTGTTGCTGTGATTGTGGAACATGGAGAGCACGGTTCCGGAACTGCTGCCCCTGTTGCAAGAGAAATGATAAAAACCTACTTGCGAGGCGATAAGTACAAAAAGCAGCTTGTAGCTCAAAGTTTAAACTAGAGGTTAACCGCAAAGTCCTAATACAATAAGGATTGTTTTTAGTTGAAACAAAACAACAATGTTTGACAGAAAGTTCATACAATATTTTGACTGGGGTTTACTGGTACTGGTAATTTTGCTCAGTTGCCTGGGGTTTATTACGCTGTATAGCGTAGTAACAGCGGGAGAAGCCACACTCGATAAAATGTTTTATATCAAGCAACTGGTATGGTTTTGTGCCGGACTGATATTAATGGTTTTCTCCTTTTTTTTCAATTATAAATTATTGAACAGGTGGGCATATACGATTTATGCGGTTTGTATTTTACTTTTAATCGCTGTTTTATTTCTTGGAAAGTATGTCAGCGGGGCACAAAGATGGCTGATGTTAGGCCCTCTGTCGATTCAGCCATCCGAACTGGTAAAGATTGCAGTGATAATTATCCTGGCTCGATACTATTCAAAGCATGCATATACGCGGGGATTTACACTGCGTAATCTTTTTAAGCCTGCAATAATGGTCATAATTCCATTTATTTTGATCGTAAGACAGCCTGATCTGGGAACAGCTCTTGTGGTTGTTCTGATCGCTGCTTCAATAACTGTTTTTGTGAAGATTGAAAGGCGATCATTTATATATATCATTATTTCGTGTATGACGACTTTTCCTGTTGTCTGGTTTTTTTTAAAAGAATATCAGCAAAGGCGTATACTAACATTTATAAATCCTGAACGGGATCCTTTGGGAGCAGGCTACCATATTATTCAATCAAAAATTGCCATAGGTTCGGGTATGATCACCGGCAAGGGATTTTTAAAAGGAACGCAAAATGCGCTGTCTTTCCTTCCTGAACAACATACGGATTTTATATTTTCAGTTCTGGCGGAAGAATGGGGGTTTGCCGGTTCAGTATTTCTTATTTTTCTTCTCTTGATGTTGCTCATAAGGGGATTAAATGTAGCTTATGGGTGCAGGGATCCTTTTGGAACAATCCTTTCAGTCGGAATATCAGCAATGATATTCTGGCAGGTTGTTATTAATATAGGGATGGTAATGGGGCTTATGCCGGTGGTCGGTGTGCCTTTGCCCTTTATCAGCTATGGGGGTTCATCTATTGTTGTTACCATAGTTTGTGTTGGTATATTAATGAACGTGAGTATGAGACGGTTCATTCTTGAATGATTGGTAAGCGTTCACAGGCACCGCATCTGCGCGTGATCAGGGCAACCAGCATAGCAGACTATAGCTGATCGCCCTGATCACGCACACCTGCATCACCTGTGAACGCTTTCAGGACGCAGATTCATCTGGGCATTTTTCAACATAAATTAATACGAATAATTAAGGAGGGTATTTAAGATATGAAAAAAGGTAAAAAACACGATTCTATATCTACTTTTCTGGGGTCTGATGCAAGTATTGACGGAACAGTAGAATTCCGTGGTGCTATCAGGCTGGATGGAAATGTAAAAGGAAAGGTCAAAAGCAATGGCGGTACGGTTATTGTGGGTGAGAAGGCTGTGGTTGAGGCGAAAATAGCTGTGGGAGTTGCCATAATCATGGGCGAGGTACACGGAACAATAGATGCTAAGGACAGGATTGAGATTTATCCCCCGGGTCGTGTTATCGGCGATATTCAAGCTCCGGTGATAACTGTTGACGAAGGAGGTATTTTCAATGGGAATTGTATTATGAAAGACCAGACAATTTCTTCAAAAAAAAAGAAAGATCTGTCCCCAAAGTCCTCTATAGTTGAGTCAATTACAAATGAAGTTAAAAAAGAAAAATAGAAAATTAACTATACTACCAAAAGTTTTCCTGCGAACTCCGGATCGTGGTTCGGGGCAGGCGCATGAATCCATAACTCATTTTCCCGATCAGGTCGAGGACAGGGATTTTTCCGGATTTCCGCCTGCGTAGGAATGACGGTTTGGCTGGTTAATACTTCTTTAAATTTCAAAGAGTTAGATAGAACTATAGACTTTCGGGGGAATTAAAGAACCTTTGCAAAAAAACCTTTGACAATTTATTTTATCTGGTGTTATAGAACGCTGGAATTGATGGAGTTGAAAATTTAGTAAGTATTGCACTGGGAAAGAACAAAAAATTTTCATTATAGATGGAGGGGCTTTAAATGAAATCTTCTGGTCTAAGCCGGAAAGGTTTTGTGGTTTTCGTGCTTTTTCTGGCAGCAGGGGTGCTGTTTTCCGCCTCAATTGCCTTGGGTTCTTCAGGAGAAGAGTCAGGAGGTTCGATTACCGTATTGCCGGACTGGTCAACTCTTATACAGATTGCCAATTTTATTTTTCTTATCTTTATTTTAAACATCATACTATACAAACCGATTCGAAGCGTTTTGATTCAAAGAAAGGAAAAGATTACCGGTCTTGAAGAAGGAATCGAAGCTTTCGACAGGGATGCCGTAGAGAAAGAAGATGCTTTTGCTTCTGGCATAAAAACCGCAAGGGCAAATGGTATGAAGGAAAAGGAAGTTCTGCTCACAGCTGCTGCAGAAGAAGAGAAAGAGATAATCGAAAAAATAAACAAGAAGGCTCAAGCTAATCTCGCAGAAGTCAGACAAAAAATCGCAAAGGATGCCGAGGAGGCAAAGAAGTCCCTTCTTAAAGAAATTGATGGATTTGCAAATGCTATTGGTGAAAAGATTCTGGGGAGGACTGTTTAATGGATAAATCCGGAATAAAAAGGTCCGTTATCGGCTGCAAACACAGTTTGTTAAAAAGCAGGACATTTATGGTTGTTGTCATAATGTTACTGCTTTTTTTATTTTCAGGCGTTGCTGCTGCTTCCGGCGGTGGGGGCCAGGAATCAAAAGGGTGGGTAGCTACAGACACTTATAAAGTTATGAACTTTGCTGTTTTGGCTATCGGTCTTTTTCTCCTTTTACGCAAACCTGTTTCCCAAGCGCTGAATGGTCGTATCAAGGGGATAAAGGAACAACTCAGCGAATTGGAAGAAAAAAAAGAAGCGGCTGAAAAAAAGCTTGCTGAATATAATGAAAAGTTCTTGAAATTAGACAAAGAAGCCGAACAGATTGTTGCAGAATACATAAAACAGGGAAATGAGGCCAAAGTAAGAATACTCAAAGAAGCGGAATCAGCAGCTGTAAAGCTCGAAGAACAGGCTAAAAAAAATATTGAAAATGAATTTAAAAAGGCCAAATCAAAACTGCAGGAAGAGATACTTGAAGAGGCACTTGTCAAGGCTGAAGAGATTATTAAAAGTAAAATAGACACCAAAGACCAGGACAGGCTGGTAGATGAATATTTAGAGAAGGTGGTGGCGTAATGAAAAATCTGGCAATTGCACGGCGTTATGCCAAGGCTCTTTTACTTATCGGAAAAGAGGACGGTAAGGCTGACGCTTATAGAGAGGAACTGGATGGGCTTGCAAGTCTAATTGCAAGGGAGAAAGAGCTTGATCAGGCAATTTGTAACCCTCTTTATGATACACAGGACCGCAAAAAGGTTTTAAAGGCGATAATCGAAAAGCTGGATCTTACAAAAGTTATGACGGCATTTCTCTTGTTACTATTTGATAAAGGACGGATTGGATTTATCAGCGATATAAACGATTTTTATCAGAAACTGGCTGATGAACTGAAAGGTGTTGCGCGTGCGAGCCTGGTTTCGGCTACAGAAATTTCATCCGGAGCCATTGAAAAAATTCGTATGACCCTGTCAAAAAAGACAGGTAAGGATATTGTTTTGGAGGTTGAACAAGATCCCGGTTTGATAGGGGGGATCGTTACAAGGATAGGGGACCTTGTTCTGGATGGAAGTATTAAAACACAATTACTTAATATGAGAGAATCTTTTAAAAGGGGTGAGAGTGTATAATGGAATTAAGAGCCGAAGAAATAAGTCAGATTATTAAGGAACAGATTACGGATTATGATAAGAAGGTTGAACTGAGTGAAACAGGTGTTGTTTTGTCCGTTGGAGATGGCATTGCAAGGGTATATGGGCTGGAAAAAGCCATGGCACTTGAGCTTGTAGAATTTCCCGGCGGTATCCTGGGCCTTGTGCTGAACCTTGAAGAAGACAATGTGGGTTGCGCCATTATGGGCGAAGATATCCATATTAAGGAAGGCGATATGGTCAAGCGGACCGGCAGGATCGCCGAGGTTCCGGTTGGTGAAGCGGTTCTCGGCCGGGTCCTATCTGCCGTAGGCGAGCCTTTGGATGGAAAGGGCCCAATAGACGCAAAGGAGTCCAGCCGGGTTGAAATGGTAGCACCCGGTGTTATCGCCCGTAAGGGTGTTCATGAACCCTGCTACACGGGACTGAAGGCTATCGAGTCCATGACACCGGTTGGCCGGGGTCAGCGTGAGCTTATCATCGGTGACCGCCAGATTGGAAAGACCGCCGTTGCAGTTGATGCCATTCTTGCACAGAAAGATACGGACGTTTACTGTATTTATGTGGCTTGTGGGCAGAAAAAGTCCACAGTGGCACAGGTTCATGCTGTCCTGGAAAAACACGGTGCCATGGAATATACCACCATCGTAGCCGCCTGCGCCAGTGATCCGGCAACACTGCAGTTTGTCTCTCCCTATGCAGGATGCGCCATGGGAGAGTACTTCCGCAATAAAGGGCAGCACGCTTTGATTATTTATGACGATCTTTCAAAACAGGCGGCGGCTTATCGTCAGGTTTCACTTCTTTTGCGCCGTCCACCCGGACGTGAAGCTTACCCCGGGGATATTTTTTATAACCATTCCCGTCTTCTAGAACGGGCTGCCAAGATGAATGACGAACTTGGGGCAGGATCGCTTACAGCGCTTCCGATAATTGAAACCCAGGCCGGTGATGTATCCGCCTATATTCCGACAAATGTTATTTCTATTACAGACGGTCAGATATATCTTGAACCAGGCATGTTTTTTTCCGGTGTCCGGCCTGCCATTAATGTAGGTCTTTCCGTGTCCAGGGTCGGTGGCGCTGCACAGGTTAAGGCCATGAAACAGGTGGCAGGCACATTGCGCCTGGACCTGGCTCAATTCCGCGAATTGGAAGCATTTGCTGCTTTTGGAAGCGACCTGGATGCTGCTACACAGAAACAGTTGACTCGCGGCGCAAGGCTGGTTGAAATACTAAAACAGCCACAATATCAGCCCCTGTCCATGGAAAAACAGGTCACAATCCTCTATGCTGGAACAAAAGGATTTCTTGATGAATATCCTCTCGATGTTCTTGGAAAATATGAGGCAGGGCTTTACACGTTTATTGAAGACAGGTATCCGCAGATTTTTTCTGAACTTAAGGAAAAAGAAGAGATTTCAGACGATCTGGACAAGGTAATTGCAGAGGCCATGAATGCCTACGGGGAAGAGTTTAAGGATACTATTAAATAATAACAACTTATTGCGTGAGTTATGTGTTGCTTATGCAGGTTTGACATATCCTGAGTATGTAATACAAAACCGGCAAAGGAATAAATAAGGGCTTTGGTTTATGGCAAGTTTAAAAGATGTTCAAAATAAAATATCTGCGGTTAAAAAAACAAAGCAGATCACAAAGGCCATGAATATGGTGGCTACCTCAAGATTGCGGGGCGCTCAGACAAACATGGAAAATTTTCGCCCCTATGCCGGTAAATTTTCAGAAGTATTGGGGAGCCTGGCAGAAAAATCTGGTGATGAAGCAAGTCCTTTACTGGTACCTCGTGAGGAAGTAAAGAAAATCCATGTGATTTTATGCACTTCCGACAGGGGACTGTGCGGTGGATTTAACGTCAACCTGATTGATAAGGCTGGTTCGTTCGTAAAGGAAAGATCCGGTGATGATATTGAGATGTCCTTTACAAGCTTTGGAAAAAAAGGCCGTGACTGGTGCCGAAAAAAAGAAATGGTCATAGAAGACGAGTACATTGGAGTCGTAGGAACAACTTTCGGATTCAATGTGGCTGCAAACGCAGGGCGTAAATTTGTGGAACGATATCTGAGCGGGGACTATGACGAGGTTTATGTAATTTATGCTGAATTTATAAGTATGGGAAGACAGGTGCCCACCTTAAAGCAACTTATTCCCATACCACCGATTGAAATTGTCGAGGATGAAGTGGAAGATAAAGAGTACCTTGCCGAACATATTTGCGAGCCGTCGGCTGACAGACTTTTGGGGGAGTTGCTTCCGAAAAGTGTTCATGTAAAGTTGCACAGTGCGCTCCTGGAAACATCCACCAGCGAGCATGCGGCGCGTATGGCTGCTATGGAAAATGCAACATCGGCATGTAACGATATGGTTGAGAATTTGACGCTGACGTATAACAAGGCTCGCCAGGCGTCTATTACGGCCGATTTGATGGATATTGTCGGAGGAGCAGAGGCGCTTAAGGGATAAGAAAATAATTACTGTATTTTACATATAGGAGGTTTTTAGATGGGAGAGAATATTGGGAAAATTACTCAGGTTATGGGGCCTGTCGTTGACGTAGAGTTTGAACAGGGTAATCTGCCTACAATCTATACGGCGCTTACGATCAGCAACCTTTCCATAAACGATGAAGAAGACAACCTTGTTGTTGAAGTAGCACAACATCTTGGTGACAATGTTGTCAGAACTATTGCTATGGATGTTACCGACGGTCTGATGAGAGGGCAGGAAGTAAAGGATACAGGTAAAATGATCATGATGCCTGTTGGAGAAGCAGGTTTAGGAAGGGTTCTCAACGTTGTCGGAAGACCTGTTGACGGGCTAGGTCCGGTAAGCCAGGAGAAGATGCGTCCCATCCACCGTGAAGCCCCTGCATTTACCGAGCAGGACACATCGGTACGTGTTCTTGAAACCGGTATTAAGGTTATTGATTTGCTTGTTCCGTTTCCGAGAGGTGGGAAAATGGGCCTTTTCGGAGGTGCAGGCGTGGGTAAGACCGTTATCATGATGGAAATGGTTCACAACATCGCCATGCAGCACGGTGGTATTTCTGTTTTTGCAGGCGTGGGAGAGAGAACCCGTGAAGGCAACGACCTTTATCATGAAATGAAGGAAGCAGGCGTACTTCCAAAAGCTGCTCTGATTTATGGGCAGATGACTGAGCCTCCCGGAGCAAGAGCACGTGTCGCCCTTTCTGCCCTGACAGCTGCTGAGTACTACAGGGATGAAGAAGGTCAGGACGTTCTTATCTTTATCGACAATATTTACCGTTTTACACAGGCAGGTTCCGAAGTGTCCGCTCTTCTTGGGCGTATGCCGTCTGCTGTTGGTTATCAACCGACTTTGGCAGTTGATCTTGGTGAACTCCAGGAACGGATTACATCAACGGACAAGGGCTCTATTACGGCTGTTCAATGTGTATATGTTCCTGCAGACGATTTGACTGACCCGGCGCCTGCTACTACATTTGCACATCTGGACGGTACTGTAGTTCTTTCCCGTAAACTGGTCGAGCTTGGCATCTACCCTTCAGTAGATCCGCTTGATTCAACATCAAGGATTCTGGATGCCGCTTATATCGGTGATGAACATTACCAGGTAGCTCGTCAAGTACAGCAAATTCTTCAAAAATATACCGAGCTCCAGGATATTATTGCTATTTTGGGCATTGATGAATTGTCAGACGAAGATAAAGTCACAGTATCCCGTGCAAGAAAGATTCAGCGTTTTCTGTCACAACCCTTTCATGTTGCCGAGGTTTTTACAAACACACCCGGATCTTATGTAAAGATCGAAGATACGGTTAACGGTTTCAAGGAAATAGTTGAAGGAAAACACGACGACCTACCGGAGCAGGCATTCTATATGATTGGAAGTATTAAAGAAGCAATTGAAAAAGCCGAAAAGATGGCTGAAGCAGCATAGCTGAGAGGTTTAAATAATGGCTGAAAATATTAAATTAGAAGTTGTTACACCTGAAAAATCTGTTGTCAGCGAGGAAGCTCAGATTGTAATGCCCCCCGGTTCTCTCGGCGAGTTTGGAGTTCTCATTGGCCATACGCCTTTTTTAACCACTCTTAAAATTGGTACGATTCGATATAAAGATGCCGGTGGGACTGAAAAATATGTTTTTGTCAACAGCGGATTTGCAGAAGCGCTTCCGGATAAAGTTACTGTGCTGGCAGAGTCGGCTGAAAGAAGAAAAGATATTGATGTTGAGCGCGCAAAGGCTGCCATGGAAAGAGCAGAGAAACGCCTGGCTGAGGATCGATCTAAAGAAGGTATTGATTTTAACCGTGCCAAAATCGCTCTTGCAAGGGCGGTTGAACGGGTAAAGCTTAGCGACTTTAAAAATTAATAGGCTTATTTAAAGACAGATAAATTAAACCCTGTTGCATTGGGGTTAAAAATGGATTTAACTATAAAAGGGTAAACCGGTTTAATTGGTTTACCCTTTTTATATAGAAAGAATAGATCGAATCAGGGAGAGGTACCAAGTCAATGAAAAATAATGTTGCTGTAATCATACTTGCCGCAGGTATGGGAACGAGGATGAAATCGACAAAAGCTAAAGTTCTCCACGAGATTCTTGGGAAACCCATGATTTTGTATGTTGTGGAAACTGCAGAAAAGGTTGCTGGAAAGGATGTAATCCTTGTCATAGGAAATCAGGCGGATAAGGTTAAAAGGATTGTTTCTGAAAAAGCCAAGGTGAGATATGCATACCAGGATAAACAGCTTGGAACCGGGCATGCAGTTTCGTGTGCATTATCTTATATACCCGACCATTGTGAAGAAGTTGTAATATTGTGTGGCGATGTTCCGCTCCTTGACGCAGATACAGTAATGCAGCTTGTTGATGATCATGTTAAAACAAAACGTGATATTTCACTTTTAGCAGTCGAAAAGGATAATCCAAAAGGCTACGGCAGGGTTTTGTATGATGATAAAGACCATGTTGCAAAAATAGTTGAGGAAGCGGATGCTACTAAAGAGCAAAAACAAATCAAAATGATTAATACAGGTATTTACTGTGTAAGAAAAAATTATTTAGTAGATATAGTGGGAAAAATCGAATCAAATAATGCCCAAGGTGAATTTTACCTGACTGATATTATTGAAATAGGGAATAAAGGGAAAAAACTTGTTGGAGCTCTTGTGGGAAATGATGACAAGGAATTTTTCGGTATCAATACCAACAAAGAGCTAAAGGAAGCTGAAAAAATAATGAAAAGCCGAGTTAGCATTATATCTTGACTTTAGCATGCATAATAGATTATAGTATCTAAAATTAGTTTAAGGTAAAAATTTGCATAACGAGGAAGTTATACGGCAGTTTGAGGAAATTGAACACAAAGTTGAACGAGTGATAGAGGCTTGTAAATCACACGAGGCGACTAACTTAGAACTTATTAATAAAATTGAACGGTTAGAGGAGGAGCTTCAAAAAAAGACTGAGGCGGAAAATAATTACTTAAAGGAAAGGGCCTTAATTCGGTCAAAGATTGATAGTTTGTTGGTCAGACTTGAAGATATTACAGAGGTTGAGTAATAACGGTCAACAGAGTAAATACTCAAAAGAGGCAGGATACACATCCATTGGAAGAACTTGTAACAATAGAACTCTTTGGGAGGTCTTATACATTCAAAGCAGAATCAGAAATTATGATGGCAAAAGATGTTGCTGACTACCTTGTAGAAGAGGTAAGCAAAGTTGAAACACAACAATCAATAAAATCATCAAATATTTCCAAGCTTGCAATTATGATTCTGGCTGCACTGAACATAGCTAATGAAAATATGGAACTGAAAAAAAAACATTCGGATTTCATGCATACAATTTCAAAGCAATCATCTGACCTGATACGCTCATTAGATGCGTTTGTGCAATAAACGACAGAGGTGTTTTTACAAGTTGCAACCAGTTGAAAAAGTTAAACTGCTTTTTTTCGGTAATTATATATTTAAAGTATTCGTTGGCCAAAATAAATGTGTACCTTCTTGCTGGCCATCAGAAGTATCCGGCTTGTTGTGTGCTTATATTTCATTGGAATAAACTTAATCCCTGCCGTGTTCGTGATTGGAAGATACTCTTTGATCCAACATTCATTTAACGGGAGCTGTCCCTGGTTTTGGTGTGCATGTTCTGATTTTACAGAAAAGCCTAAAGAAGCTATATGGCGCCCACTTTGAACCATGGTTCAAAGACCTACCAACACGGCATTTTGGCGGGGGTTCTATTTTATTCAAAGTTTGAATATGTTTTTTGATATGTGTAAATTCTAAGATTTTATCTAATAAACAATATTTTAAATTTATTTTAATCATATCCAATGAATATATGACACAACTCCTGAAAATTATATTGCCAGTCCTTCCTTTTTTCCTCATTTAACAGCCGTATTTTAACCTGAATTGAACCATTTTTGCATGATATGTAACGTTTTATTGCGCCTTTCCGCAGGCGGCGGGGCGGAAAACATCGATTTGAGATGGATCTTCATTTTTCGCTCACTATTATGCATTCGATTATATTTTTTACGAGTTCATCAACTTGAGTTAGCTTTAAGGTTTAAATTACTTGACAACCGGCTGCACAATAGCCGTTTCCTTTTCCAGGGAGATATACCATGAGTGAATATATTATATTATTAGGAATAACCTGCTTCGCTGCAGGGTTTATTATTGCATTTTGGCTTAAAGGGAAAATGCTTTCTCAACGAATCAAAGCTGCCAGGGGGGAAGCTTCTCGAATATTAGAAGAATCTAAGAGACAAGCAGAAACGCTGATTAAAGAAGCAGATCTTGAAATAAAAGACAAACTTTTCAAGATGAAAGGCGAGTTTGATGCTGATACTAAAGATACGCGATTTGAGTTTAAAAAGCGGGAGAGGAGAATAATCCAAAAAGAGGAAAACGTTGAGCGAAGAACAGAGCAATTAGAAATAAGAGATCGTGATATTTTAAAAAAAGAAAAAAAGCTGGCAAAAAAGGAAGAACATATTGAACACAGTGAAAAGAAATATAACGCGTTGATTGAAGAACAAAAAAGACATCTTGAACAAATTTCCGGACTGACGGCAGAGCAGGCCAAAGAATTGTTAATAAGGGCGATGGAGAACGAAGCGAGGTATGAAGGTGCCAGGCTGATTAAAAAGATAGAGAATGAGACCAAAGAAACAGCTGATAAAAAGGCCAAGAATATTATGGCGACAGCTATTCAAAGATATGCCAGTGATTTTGTTGCAGAACGAACGGTTTCAGTTGTTCAACTTCCTAGCGACGAAATGAAGGGGCGAATAATTGGCAGGGAAGGACGTAATATCCGGGCAATAGAAGCAGCGACAGGGATTGATCTAATTATAGACGACACGCCTGAAGCTGTCATTCTCTCGGGCTTTAATCCTGTCAGGCGAGAGGTCGCTCGTATGTCTTTAATGCGTTTGATTTCCGATGGGCGAATACACCCTGCACGCATTGAGGATGTTGTAAAAAAAGTAGAGAGGGAAGTTGACCAGGCGATTAAAGAAGCCGGAGAGCAGGCGGCATTTGATCTGGGTATTCATGGGATTCATAATGAACTTATAATGTTAATCGGCCGTTTAAAATTCCGTACGAGCTATGCTCAGAATGTTTTACAGCATTCAGTTGAGGTGGGTTTTTTATGTGGTATTATGGCTGCTGAACTGGGACTGAATCAAAAACTTGCAAGACGTATGGGACTGTTGCATGATATCGGAAAGGCGGTTGATCATGAGGTAGAAGGCCCTCACGCCCTGATAGGTGCCAGGCTTGCAAAAAGATACAATGAATCCCAAAGAATTGTACATGCAATTGAGTCCCACCACGAGGATATTCCTCCATCTTCTGTTTATGCCTTTTTAGTTCAAGCTGCAGACGGTCTATCGGGAGCCAGGCCAGGGGCTCGAAAGGAACTGCTTGAAAATTATATCAAACGGCTGGAAGATCTTGAGAAAATAGCAAATTCATTTAGAGGTGTTGCTAATACATATGCAATTCAGGCTGGCAGGGAGCTTCGTGTTATCGTTGAAAGCAGTATTATTTCAGATGAAGATGCAACCATGCTAAGCAGAGATGTTGCAAAAAAAATAGAAGAATCATTAACTTTTCCCGGTCAGATAAAGGTTATGGTTATAAGAGAAACAAGGGCTGTAGAGTATGCAAATAAGTAGAGGTTTTGCATTATGAATGTTATCGATATTTTACATGAACGCGGATTTATAGAACAAACGACTCACGATGAAGAATTGCACAGGTACGCTGATAAAGAGCAGATTACCTGTTATATCGGTTTTGACCCTACTGCCTCCAGTTTGCACGTTGGCCACTTGCTTCCCATCATGTCACTGGCTCATATGCAGCAAAACGGCCACCGCCCCATTGCTCTTGTGGGCGGAGGTACCGGCCTTGTGGGGGATCCAAGCGGTAAGACAGAAATGCGTAAAATGTTGACCATTAAAGATGTCAATGCCAATGCTGAGGCTATAAAAAAACAACTGAGTCATTTTATCCGTTTCGACAATGGTGCTGCTCTGCTGGAAAATAATGCCGACTGGTTAACAAAATTGAACTACATCTCCTTTCTCAGGGATGTTGGACGTCATTTTTCAGTCAACCGTATGATTCGTGCGGAAAGTTGCCGATCTCGTATGGAATCCGAAGAAGGGCTGAGCTTTATTGAATTTAACTACATGATTTTACAGGCCTATGACTTCATGGAGCTCTATGATCGGCACAAGTGCCGCTTACAAATGGGGGGTAGTGACCAATGGGGAAACATTGTAATGGGAATCGATCTGATTCGCCGGATGCGCTCCGAATCCGCATTTGGGGTTACCTTTCAATTGATTACCACAAGCGGTGGGGCAAAGATGGGAAAAACAGCTGGTGGCGCTGTCTGGCTCGCTGATGACAGGACATCCCCATATGAATATTACCAGTACTGGATAAACATAGATGACAGGGATGTGGAACGCTTTGTGGCGCTTTTTACGTTTTTGCCTATGGAAGAAATAAGGAATATTGGGAAATTAGATGGTTCAGATTTAAATAGTGCAAAAACAGTCCTTGCATTCGAAGCAACATCCCTCGCTCATGGCAGGCAAGAGGCGCTAAAGGCATATCGCGCTTCTCAAAGCATGTTCGGCAGTCGTATCATACAAAAGACAATATTGCCATCAAGTACCGTACCGCGTGATAAATCAGATTTTGACGATAAATCAGTACCCAGTTCGAATGTAAAAATAGATAAGCTTAAAAAGGGAATGCCGGCTTTTAAGCTGTTTAGTGCTGCTGGATTAACACCTTCAGGGGGTGCAGCAAGAAGGCTTATTGAACAGGGCGGGGCGTATATTAACGACGAACGTGTAAAGT
>JASJGP010000286.1:0-4849 GCA_033791485.1 Desulfobacterales bacterium
CGGTCTGGTACAAAGTCTTTGAATAAGCGCCGGATGGCTAAGTTAAAAGGCTCATATACCCCAGCTAAAAATCCGCGGGATAAAAAGGTGTAGCGGTTTTTCAGGGACGAGACTATACCCATAGTATGTCGAGTTCCTGAAAAAGCACTACAACGAAGTAGATGTGACTTTTTACGATGCCATCAAAATTGGTGTAGGAGCAAAAGATAATGGTCATTATTCCCAGAGAAAAGCCTGTAATTGAAAATTTGAATATTTATTACTTAGATATAAGAAAACTGTTCGAACATTTTCAAGGTGAAATCGGCTCCGGCGGTGTTTTCTTTAAATCACCTTCTGCTGAAGGAGCGATCTTTTTTGATGAAGATGAGCTGTTAAACGGTTATTTTCAGAATAAAGATACTATACTAACCGGCAATGCAGCGATTGACAAATTGATACAAGCTGAGTCCGAACAAAATTATTCCGTAAGCATATACAAGATATTACAGGAAGAAGTATATTTCTGGTCCAGCTTGCCTTCTGCGGAAAAGATTTACAAAGATCTCAGCACTGATTTTACAGATCTTGAGGGATTGATTAAAAAAATGAGCTCAGAAAAGATTACCGGCTATATCGATGTTTCAATTGGCGACGGCATTGAAGGTGGCTTGATTTTTATCAGCAATGGCGAAATAATTGGCGGTTCTTATTCCTGGGGCGGGGAAAAGACTAATTCTACACAAAATAACCTGGAGACTCTCGTAAGTAAAACCAAAAAATCGGGTGGAATTTTTAACGTCAGCCGGATTCCCCTTGAGAGAGAAAAGGTTGTGGGTGAACCAAAAGAACAAGTCTCCGATACCAATCTGGATATCCTTGCTATGTTAGAAGAATTTTTAGGAGTATTCGAGACAGTAGTACTAACCGGAAAAAATAAAGGAGCAGGTTTCAGTACTATTTTAAAAAAGAAATTTGTGGAAAAAGCGGAAGAGTTTGCTTTTCTTGATCCGTTTGCCGCTGAATTTGAGTATTCTGATCGGAAAATTAAATATTCCGGTCAAGCCAGTGAGAAGGAATTAGCAGATGGCTTAATTACTTCAGTAAAGGAACTCGCTGAAGAACTGGGAATACTCACTGAAATGAAAAAATATATGGCGCTATGGACCGATAAATACGAGAAGAAAATTGAAGAACTCGGGATTGTTTTTTAGGATTCGAGGAACCGGCTAAAATATGTCAGATTTACCTTTTGAAAAAGTTGTTACCAGCGCAGAAGAAAGGTACACCGATTTTTTTAACAGCATACCTGCTGCAATCCACAGGACAACAGTTGAAGGAAAAATTGTTTTTTGCAACTGGGCTTATGCCCGGTTGTTCGGTTTTAACTCTGTTTCTGAATTGACGGACTACCCTGCGATTAACCTGTACAGGAACAAAAAAGACAGGGGCCTTTTTGTAAATTCCATATTACAAAGAGGACGGGTGGTGGACCTTCCGATCTCATTTGTGAAAAAGGATGGAACAACGATTTGGTGTGCTGTTACAGCAAGGGCGGTTTTGGACGATGATGGCACAGTGGAACATATTGATGGAGTCGTAAAGGATATTACAGGTGAAATAGAAGAAAAAGAATCTCAACCAAGTCTTAACGGAGCGATAGATAATCAAAACGAAGGCATTATCATTTTTGATCTTCAGGGGAACTTGATCGATGTTAGCGAGGCAGGCACCAAAGTAATAGGATTTCCAAAAGATAAGTTAATCGGTAAATCATTTTCCGAATTTTTACTGCCTGGTCAGAAAGTCCTCTTTCTCCTGTTTCTTTCCGATATTTTAAAAATTGGTCATGAAGAAGTTATTCTACCTGTATTAGATAGAAACGGTGATACTCGTTATATTGAATTAAATGGAACCCTGGCTAAAAAAAATGGAAGGGCATATCATATCAAGGGAATTGCCCGGGATATGACAAAACGTACAAAACAGCAAAAAGACCGCTCTACCAGAGAAAAATTTCAGGGCGTTCTTGAGATGGCAGGTGGAGTAGCGCATAGAATGAATCAGCCGCTTACGATAATTAATAATCTGATAGACGAAGTATTATTAGATTTGAAAACCGAGGACAAATTTCGCAATAAGATAGTTTCAATAGATCAACAGATAAAAAAGCTAAATGATATTACAAAAAAAATTGGCAACATTAAAAAATATAAAGCTATGGATTATGTGGCAGGAATAAAGATTGTGGATATTGATAAGGCTTCGTAATAAAAGTTTGTTGGAGCGAAGCGGAAAACCCGATTTGTCGTGAGAAACAAGGAAGCCCAAAGGCTCTGAGGATAAGCATCCCGCCCTTCCGGCCTATGTAATTTATTTAAAAGAGTTGGAATGTACTGCGAGGAGATTTTATGGTAAGAAATGTACTTATTGTTGATGATGACAGGGAAATGTTGCTTGCCCTTAAAGATGGGCTTTCCAAATACAAAGAGACTTTTTCGGTATTAATAGCGGAAGATGGAACGGTCGCTGTGAAAATACTAAAGGAAAAAACAGTTTCTCTTGTTGTTACGGATTTGAAAATGCCTCAGATGGATGGTTTTGCTCTTTTGACTCATATTATGGAGAATTATCCGGATATTCCGGTAATTATTATAACAGGTTACAGTACTCCTGATATGGAAAGGCTTGCGCATGAAGGCGGAGCTGTGGGATACATTGCAAAGCCGTTTATGCTTGAGGATCTGGCCAGGGATATATTGGCTACACTAAGAAAGGAATCAGAGGGCGGGACTCTCCATAGTGTTTCATCCGGTATTTTTCTGCAATTAATGGAGATGGAACAAAAAACCTGCACCATAAGGCTGGAGGATAAATCCACGGGTAAAAAGGGAGTTCTCTTTTTCCAAGATGGTGAATTGCTTGACGCCAGAGTTAATAACCTGCAGGGTAAGCCCGCCGCTTATAAGATATTTTCCTGGGAAGAAGTTAATATCTCAATTCAGAATATTTGTCCTAAGATGGAAAATAAAATCGAAAGTGAGTTGCAGCCTTTGATCCTTGAGGTGGCACGACTTAAAGATGAGAACAAAACAAATAAGGAAGAAGTAGAAGAAGTAAAGGTGCGGGATGCCGAGCCTTTGGATACACTTGATGATATTAAACATAAAATTGAAAAACAGGTTGGATCAAACTGCAGACTGGAAGATTTATATATTGACACTTCTTTAGATGACTGGGCAGTCCAGATGTCGAGTGTCGGTGATTTTTTTTGCATAGGCAAATTGAAGGTCTGCTATCTGGATAAGGGTGAACCAAATGATACAATCTTGCTGCCGGGAAAAAATACAACCGTGATTTCAGTTGGCTCTAAATGCCCAAAGGATAAAATAATACAGGTGTTAAGTACGTGATGCCTTCCTAAAAAGGTCTCATCTACTGCGTTGTAGCGGTTTTTCAAAAAATAAAATGAAAAGGCAGAAATGAAAACAGATATAAAAGCAAGAATTAATGAGGCCGATGTTTGCAGTTCCATGGGATTATACGATGAATCTCTTGTTATTTATAAGCAAATTATTTCAAGCCTTCCTAAAAAAGACGTCCAAACACTCAAAATTATTAAAGAGAAGATTAACGCGGTAGAAAAGGAAGTGGCAAACCTGGAAAAAGCTGAATCTAATCAGGTTTCTGCTAAAGATATTTCAAGGTTTAAAGATACCGTGATAGCCGATGATGGAAGCAAAACCGCGGTTCTTGACAGCGCTGAAGCTTTCAGCGATATGGGTCTTCATAAAGAGGCAGCAGCCGAATATAAAAAAATAATATTCCAGGATTACCCTGTTGAAAAAATATTTCCTCAATTTGCAAAAACTATTCTTAAACTCCATTCACCTGCAAAAGCTGTAGAACAGATTGAATCTCTTGTCAATGATCAGAGGCTGGATAAAAAGAAAAGGGCTCGCATAAATCTTTATTTTGGTAAGGAAATGGATAGGAGAGACCATAAAGACCAAGCCCTTGATTTATATAATAAAGCAGCCAAACTCGACCCTGATGATTCTGAAATTAAAAAAAGACTTGATTCCATCCAGGCCAATCTTTCTTCCGGCTCCAAATATGATTACCTGCTGCGACAGGAAAAAGTCACAACAGACCAGCTTCAAAAGGCTTTTGCTCTGTCAAAGAAAATGAAGAAAAGTGTTGAATTTGTTCTAACAAGTCAATATCAGATCAGCAAGGCAGATATAGGTAAATCCTTTTCCGCATACTATGGATGTCAATTCAGAAGCTATGATGAAACTTTTGAGACACCTACTGAGCTTTTGGGAAAATTAAAAAAAGCATTTTTATTAAATGCAATCTGGGTTCCATTAAGCTGGGATAAGGAAGGGGTGGAAGTTCTGGTTGATGATCCGAGGGACTTGAACAAAACCGATAATATTAAAACTTTGTTAAATACTTCCAAAATTAATTTTTCCGTTGCGATAAAAGAGGATATTGAAGAGTATATAAAACGTTTTTACGATACTGATCGTTTTAATGAAGCGGTTACTACTACAGATGAGCTTGATGATTTCGATTTAATCCCGGATGTTTCTTTTGAAGAAGAGGAAGATGTTGAAGATGTATCAGATGATAGTGATGAGAGTTCCAGCAAGGTTGTGAAACTTGTGGATCAGTGCATTATTGCCGCATACAGAAAAAATGCTTCTGATATACATGTAGAACCGTCTCCGATTACAAAATCCACGAATATTCGTTTTAGGCTGGACGGAGTATGTCAGGAATATATCAAGGTTCCCAATTCTATGGCCAGGGGCATTCTTTCAAGGATTAAGATTATGTCTTCTCTCGATATTGCGGAACGACG
>JASJGP010000287.1:0-3930 GCA_033791485.1 Desulfobacterales bacterium
AACCGCTAATGGCTAATATCTTTTTACATGACCATCAAATTTGATAAATTCATATAAAGTATCATCGATGGCTAAGTAGAAAGTTCCATATACCCCCGCTAAAAATCAGCGGGATAAAAAGGCGCAGAGGCTTTTCAGGGACGAGGCAGAACATGTAGCCGAGTTTCTGAAAACCCGCTGTAACGCAGTAGATGGGACTTTCTACGACGCCATCAATTTTTATACATAAGGTGATGTCTCAAGTCGGCCCGAGCTAAGATACACCACCCGACCCCCTGTTTTCCTTATAAGTTCTTTATCGTGAGTTGCAATAATTACTGTTGCCCCACGGGTATGAACTCCTTTAAGAAGATTAAAAATGAAACTCGCTGATTCGGAGTCCAGACTGCCTGTGGGCTCATCCGCAAGAATTATTTTAGGATCTCCGACAATAGCCCTTGCAATGGCTACCCTTTGTTGTTCTCCGCCTGAAAGGCTTGGAGGAAACGCAGCGTGTCTTTGCTCCATTCCGACTGTTCTGAGCACATGGTTTACTTTTTTCTGAATCTGCCTCCTCTTAACGCCCGAAGCTTCAAGGACAATCGCCACATTCTCATATACGGTTTTGGTTTTGATCAGCTTATAATCCTGGAACACGATTCCAAAATTTCGTCTAAGAAAAGGAATTCGGTTGCGGGAAATCCTCGACAGATTCATTCCGTCAATCAATATCTGTCCATCTGATACGGGTTCTCCAAGATAGAGCAACTTTAAAAGGGTGGTTTTTCCTGCACCGCTGGGACCGCTGATAAAAAGAAATTCATTTTTAAAAACGTCAAGGGTAATATCGATCAAGGCGTTTTTGGGTCCGTAGTGCCTGTAAACATGAAACAGGCGGATGATTGCATTTTTTTCTTTTTCGTCTATCATTAATAAACCCGTAAAAAGTATCACCGATGGCTACGACGCCATCAATCATTCAATTACTTCCAGACTTATCGCTTTGTGTAAAAATGCTTTAGCTATTTTAAAGTCGTATAATGCATTATAATAATTTGTCATTGTTTTGGAAAGGAGTGTTTGTGCATCCAGGACATCAGTCGAAGTGGCTACCTGATGCTTGTATTGCTCCTCGCTTATCCTCAAATTTTCTTTTGCCTGCTCGATGGCTTTGTCAACAGCGGTGATATTCATTTCACTTTCTTTGGCCTTTAGATAGGACTGTTTCACCTCAAGCCGGATATTATCGTAGAGCTCCTCCTTAGAATACCGCGCTTGCGAAAGACGACTATTTTTTTCCTTGACGCCATAGCAGGTTCTGCCCCACTCCCAGAAATTCCATGTCGCAATTGCTGAAATACTCCAGCCGTCCGGATCGCTTATACCCTCACCCCCGTCCCTGTTCCAGTCCGTACCGATCTTATAATATGCACCGTCCAGGTTTATAGAAGGATATAAATCCTTTTTTGCTATTTTTACTTCCCTCTCTGCAATTTCAACATTTAAATCAGTAATTTTAAGTTCAAATCGGTTTTGGTCCGCCATATTAAAATAATAATCGAAATCGTTTTCAAGGGGTGAATAATCCAAAATGTCTGTGATTTCTACGGTCGCATTAACCGGTCTGCGAAGTATGATGTTAAATTGGGATTTTGCTATACCCAGATTATTGTTAGCCACTATAAGGTCCTGTTTGGCATTGGCAAGTTCAACCTGTGCTTTGAGCCAGTCATTTAAAGGAGTCATACCGACCTGATAAAAATTCTTTGCTACTTCGGAGAGCGCGGAAAGGAGTTTAACCGCATCTTGAGAGACAGAATACAATTTTTCGGCTTTTAACAGGGTAAAAAATGCCTCTTTTGCCCTGAATATAACTTCCAGCCGTGTAGCTTTTTCGCTGATCTTTGCGATGTCCAAGCCAAAGCTTGCCACCTTATACTGATTAATCAGTGAAAACCTTCTGAATATGGGCTGGGAAAAAGATGTGACAAACGAATACTCATCAAGTGGTACTATTACGCTCATTGTTCTGAGTGAACCGATTGATGATACTTCTTCATCACGACGTTTATAGGTATAGGTGGTATTAAAAGTAGGCAGGAAGTTTGCTCTTGAAATATTCTTTATTGCCCGAGCGGCATCTATTTCATCCTTTGATTTTTTAAGAGCCAGATTGACTTTTAAGGCTATTTCCACAGCCTGGCTGAGGCTAAGGGTCTCCGGATTTTTCTTGTCTGCTGCATATCCTGAAACAATTAGTAAGGTTTCTGAAAGCAAACAAAAAAATATAAACAAATAAAAAGCTTTGATTATTTTACTCAATTGAATTTTTATTGTTTTTGATTTTTTCAAATGTCTTTACCCCGCCTGAAAACGTCTTTTGGATTGACCCGCATAAATTTAATTGTTATTAATTTTATCGAGCTCAAGGAGTGCTTCCCTGAGTTTTCCTTGCTCAGAGCCTCCACTGGATCCCGTTAAACCGGCTTCTTCCAATTCGGTGGAGGCTTTTATATCTGATAAGCGCTTTTAAATCAACATTTTCTTGTTGTTTGACAGGATTATCATGATGCAAGGCAAAACTACTGAACAGACTATCTGTAAACTATAAGATAATATGGGGTAATACAAAGATGAAACAGGAACTCATTAAGCTTATTTATCATAAATCTTTTAAATACAGTGAAACACCTGCCTTTAAACTCGTTTCAGGTAGAATGAGCCGGTTCTATGTAAATTGCAAGCCGACTACTTTGAGTGCACGGGGCATGTTTTTAGTCGGCCATCTTATGTTTGAAGCAATAAACGATCCGAACGTTGCCGGAATCGGGGGACTTACCTTTGGCGCCGATCCCATAGCTGTTGCAACAGCCTTCGCATCTGGATTAAAAGGAAAGCCGATCAATGCATTTTCAATAAGAAAGACCCAAAAAGACCACGGAATTGTTAAATGGATAGAAGGGGATATCAACCCGGGGGATAGGGTTGTTATCATAGATGATGTGGCGACAACCGGAGGTTCAACGGTTAAGGCAATAGAAAGGGCCCGCTCGGAAGGTGTGGATGTTGTTAAAGCGATAATATTGGTTGATCGTCAGGAAGGCGGCCTTGAGAATATCCGCAAACATGTCCCTGATGTGTCTGCAATCATATCAAGGGATGAATTGATGAAGCTAAATGAGCTCATAGCTCATAGCTGATAGCTCACAGGATGCAATTAAGAGAGGGGTTGTCAGTCTGATATGATATAAGTTGCACAGGCGTTTTCTGATTCCCAGGCTGTTACACTGCTGACTTTAACTAAAGGGTCATTAATGGATGCCTGGAGTTCATTTGCTATATAATAAGCAATATTTTCTGAAGACGGAGGGAAACTGTCGTTAAAGTATTCAAGTTCATTAAGAAATTTATGATCAAGCCGTTCTATAATTCCTGATAAAATTTTTTTAAACTCACCAAAATCCATCAGCACGCCAGCATTATTTAAAGTTTCCCCGACAAGGCAGACTTCAATCTTCCAGTTGTGTCCATGCAGGTTTTCACACTCTTTTGCAACCATCATAAGCTGGTGGGCCGCTGCAAAACGGGTTATAACTTTTAGTTCATACATTGATGCTTTAATTCCTTAAGACTGATGAATTTGTAAAAAGTCTGATTTAGACGGTTTCGTAAAAAGCTCAAATTCAAGGCGTGCAAATTTTGTAATCATGAGGCGTACTTGTAGTACGTTGAATGATTACGAAATGCAGCACAACGCAGAAGTTGGGCTTTTTACGAAACTGTCAAGACTATCCGGTGGCACTTGCAGAATCACCTTTTAAGATATTTTTTAACTTATTAGTCAGCTTTCCTGATTCAATCTTTGCAAATTCTTTCAAAAGCGCTTCCTGCTTTTTATTGAGGTGAGTCGGAGTTTTAATATCAACCTGGATTATCTGGTCCCCCCGGCTT
>JASJGP010000288.1:0-11680 GCA_033791485.1 Desulfobacterales bacterium
ATGCATCCTGAATTAACACCAAAACAGCAAAAATTTTTCGATTATTTGGAGAGCGAGATAACCCGGAGTGGAAAATCTCCCAGCCTGCGGCAGGCGGCAGCAAAAATGGGCGTAAGCCACGCTGCAATATCTCAACTGATAAAAGCGCTCGAAGAAAAAGGGATTATCAAGCGTGACGGGTATTACAGCCGCACCATCCATCTGCTGAATCGCGCTCGTGAGACGGCAGGTGTCATGCGCTGGATCGAAGTTCCGATTATCGGAAATATTGCTGCAGGGTTGCCGTTATACGCCCAGCAGGAATGGGCGGGCAGCGTGGTGATCGATGCAGCCGTATATCGTGGTTCGAACATGTTTGCACTCAAAGTAAAAGGCGATTCCATGATAAACGTCGCTATTTTGGATGGAGACCTGGTCATTTGTGAGCCGCGCCAGTATGCGGAAAATGGTGAGATCATCGTTGCCCTTGTCAACCAGGAAGAAGCAACGGTCAAGCGCTTTTATCGCCGGAAAGGACACATAGAACTGCGTCCTGAAAACCCGGCTTGCAAATCCATGACTTATGCTTTTAACGAGGTTCTGGTTCAGGGCAAGGTTATCGGTGTCAACCGAGGACCGGAAGTTGTGGGAAGGCTATGACTTTGAAAAATGTTAATAAGCAGGGGAAAAGCGCTTGCCGCCTGTTTGTCGGTACAAGCGGTTATTCCTATACGGAATGGGCGGACGCCGGGTTTTATCCGTCCGGCACAAAGTCGGGCAAAATGCTTCCGCTGTACGCCCGGCATTTCCCGGCGACTGAACTCAATTATACCTGGTACCAGATGCCCAGGGCAGATGCGATTGAGCGCCAGCGCAAATTGGCCCCGCCGGGATTTTTATTTGCCGCCAAGTTGACACGCACCCTCACTCATGAAATTGATCCGCATAACTGGCCGGGGCAGGCACTTCGTTATCGGGATGGTGTATCACCGCTCATGCAGGCCGGACAATTGCTGGCTGTTTTGATTCAGCTTCCGCCTTCGTTTACACGTACCCCGTCTAATCGCAAGCACCTTGCCGCTTTACTTGACAAGCTTTACGGTATGCCCCTGGCAGTAGAGTTCCGCCACCGCTCCTGGGCTACAGATCCTGTGTTTGCCGAACTTCAGCGCAGAAAGGTCACACTGGTAAACGTTGACGAACCCGACCTGCCGGATCTGTTTCCTGCTCTTGATGTGGTAACCAATCCCGACCTGTTTTATGTGCGTTTCCACGGTCGCAACGCCAGGAGCTGGCGTTCGGGAAACATGCAGCATCAATTTGATTACAACTATTCCGATGAGCAGTTGCATGAATGGGCGGAAGAAAAAATTAAATCTATGAGCAGACAGGCGAATAAGGGAGTTCTCTTTTTCAACAATCATGTTCGTGCCCAGGCACCGGAGAATGCCGGAAGGATGGCCGGACTGCTGACGGAAAAAGGTTTTGCAGTGGAATGTGCGAACGTTCAATCATACACTTAAATGTGGCTGATTTCGCTGTGGCCGTTGAACGGGTTGTGGACAACCGGCTGCGCGATTACCCGGTGATTATTGCTCCTGAAGGTGCAGTGCGGGCGGCAGTGTATGACATGAGCGAGGAAGCTTATAAATGCGGCGTGCGCAAAAAAATGGCCTTGAGACGTGCGTTGCACTATTGCCCGGATGCTGCTGTACTGCCGCCGCATCCGGACCGTTACGAGCGCGCAATGGCTCAATTTATTAAGCATCTGCTGCCTTATTCGCCGCTGGTTGAAATTGCAGATAACAACGGGCACCTGTTTCTGGACGCAACCGGAACCGGAAAGCTGTTTGGTCCAACCCCTGACATGGCCTGGCGCATCCGAAAGGCCGTGCGAACTGATTTGGGTTTTGACCCGATCTGGTCTGTGGCTTCCAACAAACTTGTGGCCAAAGTCGCTACGCGTATTGTCAAGCCGACAGGTGAATACATTGTAGGGGCAGGGGACGAGGCTGCTTTTTTGAAACCTTTGCCGCTACACCTTATCCCTGGAATTGAACATGGCGATTTGAAACGCTTTCGTGAATTCAACATAACTTGCGCCGGTCATGTGGCAAGTCTGTCGCTGGAGCAACTGGATGTTGTGTTTGGGCCACGAAGCCTCAGCCTGTACGATGCTGTACGCGGAATGGATGTGTCTCCTGTTTTTCCAGTGGGGAAGAAGCGGCCGGTTGTTTGTGTTGACCACGAGTTCGGAAACGATACCAACGATGTGCCAAGAGTGGAAAACACGCTATACCGGCTCGTTGAACAGGCAGGATACAACCTGCGCAAACTGCAACTTGCGGCAAAACTGGTCAAAGTCGTTGTTGATTATTCCGACGGCGGCCGGACCGGCAGGCAGTCTAAGGTTAATCTGCCGACTGCCAATGACTTTCGCTTGTTTGCAGCGGCAAAGACAGCGCTTAAACATGCCTGGACACGCCGCGTGCGTATCCGGCATCTGCGTCTGATCTGTGACCGCCTGACCTGTCCGCCACCCGTCCAACTGGGAATTTTTGCCGAATACAAAGAAGAAAAAAAGTTTTCAGACAGCCTTATCGCCACTCTTGACGCAGTTCGTTTCCGTTTTGGTTTCAACGCGATTCGTGTGGGCAGAACTCTGGGGACTTGATCCTCATGAACACCAAGTTGTTTTGTAAAGATGAACGCCGAACATCGAACGTCCAACGTCGAATGAAAAGTAAACATGCGATACTGAGCATTTTAAAACTGGCTCACCTATTTGTGGCTTTCCAGCCGTTTTGATACTCACAATGAAAACTTTAATTTATTCTTCTGTTTTTTTCTAAAATATCATTTAGTAGGTCAGGTTTTTATTTACTGGTAAACGCTGGATAAGTTTAAACATTTCCATTCAGCATTCGATGTTGAACGTTGGATGTTCGATGTTTGTTTTTTTAAGTAAACATTTTGCAGCTCATCCGGTGCAAAACCAACTTAACGATTATGAGTATGATTCCTTTAACCATCCGTTCATATTATTCATTGATGTGGGGCACGAGTTCTCCTATGGAAATCTGCGCTGCTGCAAAACAGCTTGGTTATAATCGGCTGGCCCTTACAGATACGGATAATCTTTACGGGTTGTGGCCTTTTTTAAAGGCTTGCAAGCGCATGGGGATTACACCCATCGTCGGCGTGGAACTGACAGATTGCGTATCAAAACAACGCGCTGTCTGCCTTGTTGAAAACGATGAAGGCTATCGCAACCTGTGCCGTCTGATTACCCTCCGTCATTCAGATGATTTGTTTGATCTAAAAACAGCCATCATTGACCATTCTAAAGGACTTGTCGTACTTACCCAAAGCCGAAAACTTCTTTCGAACTGGCATGAAGCCGGAGTGACGGTTGCGGCGGCTGTTCCGGGAAAACCGGATAGTGCCGGCTTTCGATTGAGGAAAACAGCAAGACATCTTGGCATACCGATGCTCGCTACTCCCGGAAGTTTTTTTTTAAATCCGGATGATATCGAGATTCACCGAATGTTGAGGGCCATCGATTTAAACACTTCTCTTTCCAGGCTAATCGCAAAAGAGGCGGCACCTTCCTCGGCATGGCTGGCCCCGGCATCCGTGTATGCCGGGAATTTTGATATCTGGCCCAACGCTATAGCTGATACTGAAAAGATTGCAGAGCGGCTTACATTTAAAGGCCCTTCCGATGGACTTGTCCTTCCGCCGTGGGATGATAAAAAAAAACATCCCGTCGGAGAACTTTTAAGAAATGCCGCATATAAAGGGGCCAGACGGCGATATGGAAATGATCTATCCGAGACCGTGGTTAACCGCCTTGAACATGAACTTGGCATTATTGAAAAGATGAAATTTTCATCGTACTTCCTGGTGGTTCAGGATATCGTATCGCTCAGCCCGCGTATATGCGGGCGTGGAAGCGGGGCGGCATCGCTTGTAGCTTACTGCATGGGAATCACTAATGTTTGCCCAATCAAACATAAGCTGTATTTTGAACGGTTCCTTAACCCTGGTCGTTTGGATCCGCCTGATATCGATATTGATTTCGCATGGGATGAGCGGGATGACATACTCGCTTTTGTATTAAACAAGTATAAAGGCCATGCCGCCATGGTATGTAATCATGTTACCTTTCAGCCACGCATGGCTATACGCGAAGTGGCCAAAGTTTACGGACTTACGGACAATGAGATAGGCCAGGTGTCCAAACGCCTGCCCTGGTTACGGCAGGTGGCTTATGAAGAAAACGACCTGCTAACGCGTTTAAAACAATTACCTGAGTTCAGGCAGCTTGATTTTCCACAGCCGTGGCCGCAGATTATCAGGATTGCCCAAAAAATTATCGGCAATCCGCGATATCTATCCGTTCATCCGGGAGGGGTTGTTATTACTCCTGATCCGATTGATGATTATGTACCTGTTGAAATTGCTCCAAAGGGCGTTTTTATTATCCAGTGGGAAAAAGATGCTGCGGAAGATGCCGGGCTGGTCAAGATCGATCTTTTAGGAAATCGCAGTCTGGGCGTTATCCGGGACGCTATAGCAAATATTTCCGAAAGCGGTATTCCCTTCGATGAGCAAAGCTGGGAACCTGAAGACGACGCTGCTACGCAGGAGAATGTGGCCGCAGGAAATACAATGGGCTGCTTTTATATCGAGAGCCCTGCCATGCGTTTGCTTCAGAAAAAAGCAAAAGTTGGCGATTTTGAGCACCTGGTTATACATAGCAGCATTATCAGGCCGGCTGCCAACGAATTTATCAGTGAGTATATCCGCAGGCTGCATGGCGGAAAGTGGAAGCCAATCCATCCCTTGCTGGAGGACGTGCTCGATGAAACTTTCGGGATTATGGTTTACCAGGAGGATGTTTCAAAAGTAGCCGTAGCAATGGCAGGTTTTTCACATGCTGATGCGGACGGCCTTCGAAAGATAATGTCGAAAAAAGATAAAGTTCGCAGGTTGCGTGACTACAGGCAGCGTTTTTTTGAAGGTGCACGCTTACGGGGTGTCAACGACAAACAGATTGATGCTGTCTGGAACATGATGATGAGTTTTGACGGCTACTCTTTCTGTAAGCCCCACAGTGCCAGCTATGCCCGCGTGTCTTTCCAGGCAGCCTTTTTAAAAACCCATTATCCTGCAGAATTTATGGCTGCAGTTATCAGCAACCAGGGAGGTTTTTACAGTACATTCGCTTATGTGTCGGAAGCACGGCGCATGGGAATAAAGGTGCTGCCCCCTGACGTGAACAAAAGTGATATACGCTGGAAGGGTAAAAAAAATTCAATGCGTGTTGGGTTGTTGTCTGTTAAGCATTTAAGTGCCGGGACGCAGGAACGTATCATTGAAAAACGGCGAGGAAAACCGTACCGTGATATATCAGATTTTTTGGAGCGGGCGCGACCTGACGACCGGGAATCACGATCATTGATCCATGCCGGTGCTTTTGACTCTTTTTACCGGAAGAAAGATCGGGCCGTGTTATTGTGGGAACTGGCCGTTTGGCAAAAGTCCGGAGCGAAAAGAAGCAGGGTGCCGGATCTATTTAGCTGTTTGACGGATAGCGGCATTATTAAACCGTCATTTCCACCACAAAAAGAGCGCGAGCGTCTGCGGCACGAATTTGAAGTGCTCGGCTTTTTGTGTGACAGGCATCCAATGGTTCTGTATGCAGGCGCTTTGAAGCGCAGGGGGATTATTAAAGCTGTAGACCTGCCTTGCTTTGCAGGCAGGCATGTTTGTATTGCAGGTTTATTGATTACGGGAAAAGTTGTGCATACCAAACGCGGCGATCCCATGGAGTTTTTGACTTTTGAAGATGAAACAGGACTGGTTGAGACCACCTTTTTCCCACAAGCTTACAGTCGTTTTTGTGCCATGCTGGGGAAAGATCGTCCTTTCATACTCCACGGAAAAGTCGAGGAAGACTTTGGCGCACATACACTGACCGTTGAACGGGTAGATACTTTCACAAATACAAAAAGCAAAATTAAACATTTTGGTAACATTTTAGCATTATGAAAAGCCGCATTCAGATAATCCGATTTTAAGACGTGTCGAACTCAGGCATAAGTAAGCGTAAAGAAAGAACAGGTGCAATCCTTTTATAAAAACCTTGCTAAACTGACATATTGTCTGCTTTACATATAAAATGTGTTTGTTTGTAGTTCTTTCTTAACGCTTACTAATATCTTCAAACAGCGACCCACTTAAAATCAGATTATCTGAATACTCATTTTGGTGAATGCTCATTTGGGCACGTTTTTCAATAGGCTAAATTAATAAACATTTTGAAACTGCCTCGTATGCATATAGCAAATTCACATTATTATATTGATATACAATTACCTTTCGTTTATATTTCTGTTTGCTATTCTTTGGCTGATAATTCAGCGACCTTTTTGAATTACTGATTGAAAGGAGGGATGATTTCGATGGAAATACGACAACCGGCAGTGCATCTGGACCAGATGATTCGCCAAACACGTGCCCATCACGTCCAGTTAAGTTCCATGGCCGATATGAAAGCCAATATGATGTTAACCGTAGCTGCCCTTTTAATTCCGCTATCTATCCGTTTCCTGGACGATCCGAGGTTACAGCCGGCTGCTTTGACCATGATTGGGTTTTGCATTTTGACTGTTTTACTGGCAGCTTACGCAGCCATGCCTAAAAAGCTGGGTAAAAAAGGTACGAGTAAAACAATAGATCCGGAAAACCCATCCTTTAATCTGTTATTTTTTGGCTCCTTTACTCAAATGGATTATGATGATTATGAGAATGCCATGGAGAAGATTATGAATGATCATGGAGAAGCCTACAAAACGCAAATAAAAGAAATCTACCTTATGGGCCAATATCTGGCGCGGGAAAAATACCGTTTTGTCAGGCTGGCATACGTTTCCTTTATAACAGGAATGGTAATCAGCTCTGCATTATATGTCGCCAGATCATTGCTTTAACGGTGAGACCTTCGAAAAGTGCCGTTTTCCAAAGGTGTTACGGTCTTGAAAAAATAAAGCCCGGTCGAAAAGCCGGGTTTTTTGTATAAGAGGCAAAGGTCTCAGACTGGAGTGCTCTTTATTTTTCGGTAAGTTTGCTTACCTTTAGATATAGTTCCTCCAACTGGGCTTTGTCGGCTTTTGAAGGCGCGTTTGTTAAAAGGCATGCAGCCTTCTGAGTCTTTGGAAATGCTATAACATCGCGAATAGAAGACTGACCGCACAGGAGCATAACCAGCCTGTCGAAACCAAAGGCGATGCCGCCATGGGGGGGAGCGCCGGATTCCAGCGCAGAAAGAAGAAAGTCGAATTTTTGTTCATAGGTTTCGCGCTTTAAACCTAATGCCTTAAAAACTTTCTCCTGAATATCCCTTTGATGAATACGTATACTGCCGCCTCCGATTTCAGAGCCGTTTAAAACAAGATCGTAAGCACGTGATTTTACTTTAAGGGGATCGTTAGTCAGCAGACTGTAGTCTTTTTCAAGGGGTGCCGTAAATGGGTGATGCAGCGCCTGAAATCTTTTTCCGGTTTCGTCATATTCCATCAAAGGAAATTCAGTTATCCATACGAAGTTGAATACACTCTTGTCTATCAGGCCAAGTTTCCTGCCTAGCAGGTTTCTTAGCTGCCCGAGGGCTTCGTTTGCGATTTTGGGCTGGTCTGCTGCAAAAAATACAAGATCGCCTGGTTCCATTTCAATTCGCCTGGCAAGGGCGGATTTTTCATCATCTGTAAAAAATTTTGCAATGGGTGACTGCCATTCATTCTCACGGACTTTTATCCAGGCAAGTCCCTTCGCCCTGTAAACAGCAACGAATTCAGTAAAATCATCAATTTCTTTCCGGGAAAAATTGATGCATCCTTTTGCATTAAGGGCTTTGACGATACCACCCTTTTTCACAACACTGGAAAAAAGTTTGAATCCGGTGTTTTTAACTATGTCCGAAATATCTTTTAGTTCCAGACCGAATCCGGTATCAGGCTTGTCCAGACCATAGCGGCCAACAGCCTCGTCATAAGTCAGCCGTGAAAAGGGTGGTTTAAGATCTATATCCAACACGTCCTTAAAGAGGTCTTTCATCATTCCTTCGGAAACCGCGATGATATCGTCTTCGCCTACAAAGGACATTTCCATATCAATCTGAGTAAATTCAGGCTGGCGGTCCGCCCGCAGATCTTCGTCTCTAAAGCATCGAACGATCTGGTAATACCGGTCAAACCCGGATATCATCAGAAGTTGCTTGAATATCTGGGGAGACTGGGGCAGAGCATAAAACTGTCCTGGATTAACTCTGCTTGGTACAAGATAATCCCTGGCTCCTTCCGGAGTACTTCGCGTTAAGACAGGCGTTTCTATTTCAAGAAATCCTGAGTTGTTCAAGTAATTTCTTAATGAGGCTGATGCCTTGTGTCTTAAAATAATATTATTCTGGAGCCTGGATCGGCGGAGGTCAAGATGCCTGTATTTAAGGCGGATCGTTTCTGACACGTCAACCTTATCTTCGATTAAAAAAGGAGGGGTTTGGGCGGAGTTCAGGATTTTAAGCTCTGTAACGAGAACCTCAATTTCACCGGTTTTAAGTTTTGGGTTGATCATCCCCTCCGGCCTGTTGTCAACTTTTCCCAGCACTCCCAGTACATATTCATTGCGAATAACATGGGCTTTGTCATGAACCTTTTTATTTACATCAGGATTAAATACAACCTGTGTAATACCTTCCCTGTCCCGCAGATCTATAAATATAACTCCGCCGTGATCCCTCCTGCGCTGTACCCAACCCATGAGTACCACTTCTTTGCCTACATCATCAGCCTCTAATTCGCAGCAGGTGTGAGTCCTTCTCATCTCTCCAAGTGTATCCGACAATTAAATTACTCCTTTTTTACTTTTTACCACCCCTGAGGGATAACCTTTCGGGATTTCACAGGGCAGGCGCATTTTCATGGAAATTTCACAGATACTAAGATGTTACACTTTTTTAATAACGTTTTCTACCAGATTTTTCAGGGGAAGCGACACCTGTTCTTTGGTTGTCATGTCCCTCAGAATAACTTTTCTCTTCTCAAGTTCATCTTCTCCCGCTATGAGTACGAATTTTGCTCCGAGCCTGTCTGCCCGTTTCATCTGGCTTTTTAAGCTTCGGTTTTCCATATCCATTTCTGTTTGCACGCCCTGAAGGCCCAACTTGCAGGTCCATTTAAAGGCTTTGGTTTGAGCTTCTTTCCCTAATGCTGCGATAAAAATATCCGGTTTCCTGATAAAATCAGATCGATTTAAGCCGGAAATTTCAGCCAGTCTGTCAAAGCCGATAGCAAAACCGGTTGCAGGGATATCCGGACCGCCAAGGGCTTTCACCAGGCCATCGTAACGTCCGCCACCGGCAACAGCGCTTTGGGCGCCTAATGAACCGGTCTGAATTTCAAAAGTAGCCCGTGTGTAATAGTCGAGTCCTCTTACGAGATTTTTATCAACTTCATAGGGTACGTTAAGCTTTTCAAGGGTTTCTTTCAGGAGTTCAAACTGTTGTCTGCAATCGGTTCCAAGATAATCAAGGATAGAAGGCGCATCCACCAGCAATTTGCGGCATGACGGCACCTTGCAGTCGAGGACTCTCAGGGCATTTCGGTGTTGTCTCCTCTGACAGTCCGAACACAGATCTGCGGACACGGTAGAAAGAAAATCGGAAAGTGCTGCTTTAAAACCAGGACGGCAGTCCTTGCACCCGAGAGAGTTGATAATAGGTGTCACGTCCGTTATCGAGAGCCTGTCGCAAAGGGTCACCAGCATCATGATGAGCTGGGCATCAATCAACGGCGAGCCGACGCCGAACACCTCGGTATTTATCTGGTAAAACTGCCTGTATCTTCCTTTTTGTGGTCTTTCCCTGCGAAACATGGGTCCGATTGTATAAAATTTCTGAACAGGGTCTTTTGCATATAATTTGTGCTGAATATAAGATCGCACAACAGAAGCTGTGGCTTCCGGCCGGAGAGTTATTAGTTCTCCTTTGCGATCGGGAAAGGTGTACATTTCCTTTTCAACAATATCGGTATCTTCACCAATACTTCTTGCAAAAAGCTCGGTGCGTTCTAAGATCGGAATACGGATCTCTTTAAAACCGAAATCCTCAAAAAGAGATCGGGCAACCTTTTCAATCTGCTGCCGGATTTCAACCTCGCCTGGAAGAATATCTTTAAAACCTTTAATTAGTTGTATCATTTTTTTGGTCTGATTATATTTTTTATCACGAAAGCACGAAAGGACGAAAACACGAAACAAGCTATTTTTATTTAGTTCATGTTTGTCCTGGTTGTGGATTAAGCTTTAATGAATTTGATTTCTTACGAATTCATAAACTTTTAGTCAATATTAATATTGATGAACTCGTAAAAAGTCAAATTTATGACAACATATACCGTGCAAAATTAATAAATTGCCCTTGACAATGGAATGAAAAAGTTTAATAAAAGAAAAATTGTTTAAAGAGGTTAATTATGCTTGAAAAAAAAATAGCAGATAAAATTCACGAAATCAGGAAAAACAAGGGATTAACATTGGCACAGTTAGGCAATGCAACGGGGTTCTCCAAGGGCTTGCTCTCTCGAATAGAAAATAGCCAGGTTTCTCCTCCCATCGCCACACTGTCCAAGATCGCCCGTGGTCTGGAAGTCCCTATCGGTATATTTTTCGAAGAAGATGAAGTTGATCATGAAGGGTATGCCGTAACCTATAAAAATGAACGAAAACATGTTATAAGAAGGGGCACCAAGACCGGATTTACCTACCATTCCCTCACAAGCCTTAAGTCCAGGCATTTGATTGAACCTTTTATAGTCAGATATCCTGTAATAGAAAAAGAACCGACCAAACTCTTCGACCATCCTGGAGAAGAATTTCTTTTGGTATTAAAAGGAGAAATGGAACTTGTATATGGCAAGGAAAAGATCAGGCTCAAAGCAGGTGATGCCATTCATTTTGACCCATCCACTCCACATAGAGGGCAAAACACCGGAAAACAAGAGAGCGAATGCCTAGTTATCGTTATAGATGAAGATACGCTGAAATCCAAGCGTTAAGGGCTCGCTTAAAAGTAATGCTATAAAAGACTGTGGGCAAACGTTTCAAAAAGATTTCTGCTGAACTTGTCTGATTCAACATCTTGTTTAATCAGCTTTAGGGTTTTGAATGGACTCATTGCGTTTCTGTATGGTCTGTCATCATTAGTCAATGCTTCATAACAATCAATAAAGCCTACTATTTGTGCTGTTTTCTCTATACTGGTTATTCCCTGAGGGTAGCCGCTTCCATCCAATTTTTCATGATGCTGCAGGGCTGTGAGGGCAATCTCTTTATAACCGAAATTACATTTGCTTAAAATATCATACCCTTTGGTTGTATGCTGCTTAATTTCGTTAAATTCTTCATCAGTTAATTTTCTTGGAGCTGTCAGCAGATCTGTATTTATTTTTGTTTTTCCAACATCATGCAAAAGTGCGCTTAGCCCCATTATTTTTTTTTCATAAAGAGAACAGTCAATAAAATTAGCGTAGCCTAGAACAATGGCCATAACATTAATTGAATGTATAACAGTTGAATAATCCTGTTTGGATACAATCAATAAGTTATTTATTACATCACTATCTTTAGTATATTCGTTTAT
>JASJGP010000289.1:0-7401 GCA_033791485.1 Desulfobacterales bacterium
ATCTACTGCGTTGCAGCGGGTTTTCAGACACTCGGCATACTACATGTATTGCCTCGTCCCTGAAAAACCACTGGGCCTTGTATATGGAACTTTCTACTTAGCCATTGGTGATAATTTTTAGGAGTTCATCAAAATGATTGAAAAACTATTTAATCTCATTCCCCAAAAGCTTGCTTGCTTTCTTGAAAAGCACTTAAAAAAAATACCCTATGTGAAAAACAGGATCGACAGCGAGATCAATGGATTTATGAAAGATATTGAAACCTCATTAAAACCATATAAAGACACTTTTCAATCCTACACCAATCTGCCTCAAACACCTCTTGAAAGGGATGATATCTTACGCCAGATCCTTGAAATGAACACTATGGAAGAAGATAAATGGAAAGATGGATATGTCTCAGGAGCAGTTTACCATGGCAACCAGGAGCATATTGAATTTTTGAACAAAGTCTATGCCATCACATCCCAAAGCAACCCGCTGCACTCCGACCTATGGCCCAGTGCTTCCAAGTTTGAGGCGGAAATCGTTGAAATGACAGCCTCCATGCTTTCGTCAAAAAAGACCGATGACCTCATTTGCGGCACGGTCACGTCCGGCGGAACAGAAAGCATTCTTCTTGCCATGAAAACCTACCGGGATTTTGCAAGGGTTAAACGAAACATAAAAAAACCGGAACTCATTGTCCCGGTGACTGCCCATGCCGCCTTTGACAAGGCCTGCCAGTATTTTAATATCAAAATGCAACATATTCCGGTTAACGAATATTTTCAGGCCGATATCCGTAAGGTAAAAAAAGCCGTCAACAAAAACACCATTGCCATTGTTGGTTCGGCCCCTTCCTTTCCTCATGGTACCGTTGATCCCATAGAAGAGATGTCAGCGATTGCTTTGGAACATAATATAGGTTTTCATACAGACGCATGCCTTGGAGGGTTTGTGCTTCCATTTGCCGAAAAATTAGGCTTTGATGTGCCGCTGTTTGATTTCAGGCTTGAAGGTGTCACATCCATTTCAGCCGACACCCATAAATACGGATATGCTGCCAAAGGTACCTCTGTTGTCATGTATCGCGGTAAAGAACTCAGGCATTTTCAGTTCTATACGGTCACTGATTGGCCAGGCGGCCTTTATTTTTCCCCAACATTTGCTGGGAGCAGACCAGGAGCATTGAGCGCTGCATGCTGGGCATCACTGCTTTCCACTGGTGAAAAAGGATACCTGGATGCCACCCGAAAAATAATGGATGCTGCAAATGAAATAAAACAGGGTATAAACGATATCCCGGAACTTTATATTCTTGGAAAACCTCTGTGGGTTATTGCTTTCGGCTCAAGAGAGCTTAACATTTACAGGGTGCTTGACGAAATGACCAAAAAAGGCTGGAGCCTAAACGGCCTTCATAAACCCTCCTGCGTTCATATCGCCATTACCTTACGACATACCCTGAAAGGGGTTTGCCAAAGATTTGTTGAAGACCTGAAACAGTGTGTTGAAATAGTTAAAACAACACCAGATACGAAAAAAGGCATGGCACCTGTATATGGGATGGCAGCAACACTTCCTGCCAGGGGAATTGTCAGCGACATCCTGAAAAAATACCTGGATACTTATTATAAGGCTTGAACTGACCGTTCAAAAAATGTTTCAGTTCACACCCTGAGATCTTCGAAAAGTGCTGCTTGCAAAGGTTTCTATACTGTTTGCCATAAATATATTCCGTTTTAAATGATGAAAAACTCATATATAAGAGATCGTAAAGAAAGAACAGACCGGCCATATTATAATTGATTTTGGTATTAGAACTATTTCAATAAATTGACAATATTGCTCTCAAGTTCTTTCTTAACGATCTCTAACACATTCAGACAGTTTCCTCATTTAAAACGGAACATATTTATGGCAACTACTATAAGAATAATTAGCTGTGGTTAAGACCAATTAAATTTCTTTCCCATTAATGCGAACAATTATCTGATTTTGATCATTGACGGAAAGCTCGACATGATCATCGCAATGGCCGGCAAGTTCGGGGTGGGTGCTCCTTAACTTCACGAAATCGAGGGTTTGCAGGGCATGTTGCAGGGTTTCTATCTGTTTTTCAATACGATCCTTATCGTCTGCTTTGAAATATTTTAAAACAGACTGATTATATAGTCTTTTTGTTTCCGTCTCAATACAATGCCGGGAAAGATTTAGTTTGATTTTCATTATTAATGAGCCAGTTTAAAAACGTTTTCCGTTTGTAGCGGGATTCAAGGAGACCTTTGAAAAGTGCTGTTTTGCAAAGGCCTTTCAAGGTTAAGTCGAAGGTCCCTTACCGTTGTGAACGGGGAAAGCGATCCCGCCATGGCGGGGTAAGTTAGATTTTTTTACGAACTCATTAAGTCAAAGCGTTAAAATTCTCCCAGAGGCCTTACAAAGGAATATTTTGCAGGCTTTACAACCAGGCTCTTTGCTGCTGCCTTGACATTCCCGCCAATAGCAGAAAATGGAAGAGTGACCACAAAAAAAGCTGAACCGACTACCAGTGCAACAATCGCAACAGGCCTGACTAAAACAAAATCGGCGACCATGGCGCCTGCACTAGGATCTTTTTTTTCAAAATCAACGCTCGCTATGGCTGAAGAGCCGAATGGAACAAATAAAAGGGCCGCAATCAGTAAGAAAGCCATGGATTGTTTTACGATTTTATGCATATAAACCTCCCTTGTATATATCGTATTAAAATTTTATTGTGATCAATCCGGTGCCGCATGGCAATAATTATTAGTATTAACAGGAAATATATTTGCTATAAGTTAAAAAAAGGCGGCTTATGTGTCAAGGAAAAAGCGTTTTTAGCAAAAATCTTCATCTGTTTTGCCGACAAATAGAAAGAACCCAATTCGGATGTGCCTGCTGAAAACAACCGAATTTCAAAAAAGCTAATGACTACTCAATGACGGACAATTTAAAATATATAGATGTAGCAGTAGCCCTTCCTGTGTATAATACTTATACATACGCCGTCCCTGAATCTCTTTTTCCTTTTGCCGTAACAGGGAAAAGGGTTCTCGTTCCATTCAGGAGGCGGAGAGTTACTGGATATATCCTGAATAAAAGTGAGAAAACAGACCTAAAGGAAATAAAACTTATCCTGGATGTTCTTGATGATGAACCTCTTTTTCCTTCGTCCATGATACCTTTTTTCATTTGGATTGCAGACTATTATATATATCCTGTTGGAGAAGTCATAAAGTGTGCCCTTCCGGGTGGTTTGAATATTTACGATTATATCACGATTTTCATTTCAAAGAAAGGCAAGAAAGCTCTTGAAAAAAATTTAACCACGGTAGTGGAAAAAGAAGTTTTAAATCTTCTTAAAGAAGGACCTTTTCGCTTAAAAGACCTCGGCAGAAAAATGAAAAAGGAGATTCCCAGCGCTTTGTTATATTCCATGAAAGATCGTGGATTGATTATAAGTAAAAGGGAGTTAAGGGGCGGCCAAACAAGGCCATTAATGGAGCGGTACGTATCGTTAAACACTCCTTATCCATCTTGTGAAAGGCTGTCAGCTCCGAGAAAAAAGATTATCGATATATTAAAATCAGAAAGCGATATTTCGGTAAAAAAATTAAAAACACAGATTCCGTCAGCTCCAAGGTTGATTAAACCTTTGGACAAGGCCGGATACATATCAATCTTTGAGAAAAGAGCATACAGGGATCCCTTTGGTGACGCTATAGAGGCTGACGAATCTTTGCAACTTACAACAGAACAGGAAACAGCGGTTTCTAAGGTTGCAGACTGTCTGGGCAAAGGATATGCAACATATCTTCTGGCAGGTGTCACTGGAAGCGGAAAGACGGAAGTTTATATGCAGCTTGCAGCAAAGGCCATAAAAAAGGGTTGCTGTGTTTTGGTTCTAATTCCGGAAATTGCTCTTATATCCCAGATGGAAGGAAGGTTCAGAGCACGGTTTGGAGAATGCGTTGCTGTTCTTCACAGCGGGCTTTCTGCTGGCGAGCGATATGATCAATGGATGCGCATTGCCCGTAAAGAGGTAACGATTGCAATAGGGGCGAGATCTGCTGTCTTTTCGCCTTTTTCAGATATCGGATTGATTATCGTGGACGAAGAACACGATACATCCTACAAGCAGGAGGGAAGTCTTCGTTATAATGCAAGGGATCTTGCAGTAGTTAGGGCAAAGATGAGCAGCGCAACTGCACTCCTTGGATCAGCTACCCCCTCTATCCAGTCGTACTACAACGTAAAAGCTGAGAAATTTATAGAGCTGAACCTGAAAAATCGGGTTGAAAAACGACCGCTTCCGGAAATCAAAATTGTTGATTTGCGCGAGAGCAGGGATAAACGGGGTTTCAGACGGTTTATTACGCCGAAGCTTTATGAGGGAATGAAGCAGGCGCTTGATCATGGTGAACAGGTCCTGCTTTTTTTAAACCGGCGTGGATTTGCAAGTTTCCCTGTTTGCGGAACATGCGGTGAAGCGGTAAGATGTAAAAACTGTGACATTTCCCTTACGCTGCATCAAAAATCCAACGCATATAAATGTCATTACTGCGGTTTTTCAAGGGCTTCCGCCTCAAGCTGCCAGGCCTGCGGTTCTAATAAAATCATACAGTTAGGACTCGGCACAGAAAAAGTAGAGGCTGCTGTGGCCGGTCTTTTTCCCGATGCCGGGATAAAAAGAATGGATCGTGATACAACGACCCGCAAAGGATCTATAGTAAAATTGTTGAAAGAGCTAAAAAAGGGAAGCATAGATATACTTGTTGGAACCCAGATGGTGACAAAGGGCCATGATTTTCCCAATATTACCCTGGTAGGAATAATTTGCGCTGATCTTTCATTGAATTTTCCGGATTTTCGAGCCGGGGAACGTACATTCCAGCTTCTGGCGCAGGTAGCAGGAAGGGCGGGCAGAGGAGACATTCCGGGCAGGGTGATTTTGCAGACCTATAACCCGGATCATTTCAGCATAATTGCTGCAAAGGCTCAGGACTTTAAAGCATTTTACAAAACCGAAATAGGCTTTAGAAAAGCTCTTAATTACCCTCCGTTTTCCAGGATGATCCAGCTAAAAATTTCAGGAAAAAATAAAGAAAAAACGCGACAACACGCCCTTGTCTTGGGGGACCTCTGCAGAACCGTGCAGGTAAGTAATCAATCTTTTTTAAAATCTGTTGAAATATTAGGGCCTATTGAAGCTCCTATTCCGAGAATAGCCAGTCGATACAGATGGCAGATTCTTTTAAAGGGAATGGGTGTGAAACCGCTTCACCAGTTTATCCGCAGGGTTTTACTTAAGAATAATGCCCATTTCAACAATCGTTATGTCAAGGTAGTTGTTGATGTTGACCCGTTCTTCATGATGTGAAAGTGAGGGGAATATGCTTATTGCAGTAATGAGTGACAGCCATGATAATATATGGAATTTGCAAAAAGCCTTGGGAATTGTAAAAGAGAAAGGCGCTGAGATGATCATCCACTGTGGTGATTTTGTTGCTCCATTCATGTTAAAGGAGTTGGAAGAAGCAGGCATCCCGGTTCACGGCGTTTTCGGTAATAATGATGGAGACCAGTACCTTTTAACGAAATTTTCTTTAACTGTCTTTTCCAACATTACCCTTCATGGGATTGTCGGGCAGGTTGATATAAAAGGATTTACTATAGGATTTACACATCAGAACATTGTAGCTGAGGGCCTTGCGGCAGGCGGCAGCTACAAAATGGTATGTTTCGGCCATTCTCATGAGTATTTACTGAAAAAAATCGGACAAACCATTCTTCTAAACCCAGGTGAGATTATGGGGAAAGAGGGCATGCCCGGATTTTGTTTTGTAAATACTGGGACAGCGGAGGTGGACAGGGTGGAATTAGGTGATTGATAGTTTTCGGTTGACGATTGAAAATTATTATATTAAACTTTATCATAACAACTACTTAATTTACCTCTTACGCTTTGCGGGATTTATCTCAGGAGTTTTTATGAAACCAAAAATGTTTTTTTCAGTATTTCTTCTTTTTTTCTTTTTAATACCGTTTTCTTTCGGAGCAGGAGACAAACAGGCTGTAGCAATATCAGGGCCGTCTGTATTTTTTCCATCAGCAAAGTACGAGTTTGCGCCGGTTGCAGAGGGAATTATTGTAAGGCATAATTTCATTGTTCAAAACAAAGGAGACAAAACCTTACATATAAATAAAATTAGAACCGGGTGAGGGTGTTCTACTGTCTCTTACCCGAGACAGATCCCTGCCGGCGGCGAGGGAAAAATTAATCTTAAAGTAAATACATACGGATACGGAGGAAGAAGACTGAGCAAAACCGTATCTGTTGAAACAGATGACAAACGAAAGCCAATAACAAGCCTGATAATTGCCGGGAGAGTCGATAGATTTTTTACTCTGTCACAAAACATGGTAAAGCTGGAAGGTGCTGTGGGGGAACAAATAAAGCGCACTATAACCATAGCAGCAAATGAAAAATACCCGTTTGAAATAGTTGATGCCAGGGCAAAGGTGGGAAAAAATGTACACTATGAGCTCAAGCAAATGAAACATTCGGGGGGGAAAAAATATTTATTACATGTTGAAAATCTGCAGAAACAAAAAGGTCGATATTTCGACATAATTTATTTGAAAACAAATAAAAGACCTTTGCCGGAAATAATAATTCGTGTGCAAGGTAATATTACTGACATCGGGCCAAAAAGTAATAAACAGAAATAAATGAAAAATATTAAAATTGTTGCGTTTGACTGTGACGGAGTCCTTTTTAATACAGAAAAGGCAAACAAGGCTTATTATAACCAGGTTCTTAACCAATTTGGCCTGCCAGTCATGACAAAGGAGCAGTTTGTCTTCACCCAAATGAACACTGTGGACCAATCCCTTGCCTATCTGTTTAAAGATAAAACCACACTTGAAGCCGCCCAGACCTTTCGAAAAAATATGAGCTATATTCCGTTTCTCAAGTTTATGGAAGTAGAGCCCTACCTTAAACCCTTGCTCGAAAAGCTGAGACCTGCTTTTAAAATAGCTATTGCTACAAACCGGACGGACACGATGGACAGAGTCCTTATTGAGCATGACCTTACAGAACTTTTTGATCTGGTAGTCACAGCATCCGATGTTAAGCGGCCTAAGCCCGATCCTGAACCGCTTATAAAAATTATTGAGTACTTTAGCTTAAAACCGCAGCATATGATTTACGTAGGAGATTCGAAACTGGATGAATCAGCGGCAAAGTCGGCCGGAGTGGTCATGGTTGCATATAAAAACAAATTCCTTTCTGCTGACTTTCATATAGAAAGCCTGAAAGAACTTGAAGATATTCTTTCCATAGGCAGTATAGAGCACGGGGGAAAAGGATAGCGGCTGTGCAACGTTTTTTT
>JASJGP010000290.1:0-3585 GCA_033791485.1 Desulfobacterales bacterium
ACAAGGACGGATATCCGGATTTTGAGGCCTTTAAGGTGGCTGTGGGCAAAAGAACAGCTGGTTTTTTTGTGGCCAACCCCGAAGACACCGGCGTATACAACCCCAGGGTTATGGAATTTACACGTCTGGTTCATGACCATGGGGGCTTGTGCGGGTATGATCAGGCCAACGCCAACGGGCTTCTCGGAGTAACCCGTGCCAAAGAAGCCGGGTTTGATATGTGCTTTTTTAATTTGCATAAAACTTTTTCCACCCCCCATGGCTGCGGCGGTCCTGCCTGTGGTGTTACCGGGGTGACAACGCACTTGGAACCCTATCTGCCCGGGCCTTTAATTGTTAAAAAAGAGGACAGCACATTCGGATTTGATGCTTCTTTTCTTACGGATTCCCGTTCCGTGGGCAAGATTCGCTCTTTCTACGGGGTGGCCCCGGTGGTTCTCAAGGCCTATGCCTGGATCATGAGCCTGGGAGCGGAAGGCCTCTATGAGGTGGCCAAGGTGGCGGTTCTCAACAATAATTATCTCTATAAAAAACTCATGGAAATTCCCTGTGTGGAAGCGCCTTATATCAAAGGTAAGCAGCGGATTGAGCAGGTTCGGTATACCATTGAACGACTGACAAAGGATACCGGTATCACCTCCGGGGATATCCAGCGCAGGATGATGGATTTTGGCATGCATTATTGGACCAGTCACCACCCTTATCATATCCCAGAGCCCATGACCCTGGAGCCTACAGAAACCCCATCCAGGGATGATCTGGATGAGTACATCAATACCCTGAAATATGTATTCCAAGAAGCCTATGACACCCCTGAAATCATACGATCGGCTCCCCATAGCTCTGTGTGTCACCAGGTGGATGGGTCGCCCTCGGATGATCCTGCGCAATGGGCCATTACCTGGCGCAGTTATCTGAAAAAAACAGCCATAAAATAGAGGGGGTTGATTGAAACGATTGGGATTTATCATCAACCCCATTGCAGGCCTTGGGGGCCGGGTAGGACTCAAGGGCACCGATGGCATGGCGGAAAAAGCCATTGCCATGGGTGCCCGTCCCCTGGCTCCCCAAAAGGCCGCCCGGGCCCTGGCAGGGCTGAAAGAAAGCAGATCTGGCAAACACCCGCAGGAAAAAGACTCCCAGGAAAAAGACTCCCAGGAAAAAGAGGGGGTGCTTATCCTGACCCCGCCCGGATCAATGGGTGAAACCATTGCTCGGGCAGCAGGGTTTTCCCCCCAGGTGGTGGAAATGCCTCCGGCAGCCAAGACTGGGGAAGATACCATTGCAGCTGCCAGAAAGATCCAGGCCCTTGGGGTGGATCTTCTCCTCTTTGTGGGGGGGGACGGTACGGCCCGTGACGTTTGTGCGGCCCTGGGGGAAAGTCTTCCGGTGATTGGTGTTCCCGCCGGTGTCAAGATCCATTCCCCGGTCTTTGCCACCACTCCGGAAACAGCCGGAGAGCTGGCCCAATTGTTTCTGGACAAAACCTCCTGCCGGGTCTGTGAGCAGGAGGTTCTGGACATAGACGAGGAGGCCTATCGCAAGGGTCGGGTCAGCACAAGGCTTTACGGGTATCTCCGGGTGCCTGATGAGGGGCGGCGGATTCAGAACCGCAAGGCCGGCACTCCCTTAAGCCAGAAGGCCTCCCAGAACCTTATTTCCCTGGACATGATTGATGCCATGGAAACCGATATCTTTTACCTGGTGGGACCCGGATCCACCACCCGGCCGATTCTGTCCAACCTGAACCTTACCCATAGTCTTTTGGGGGTGGATGTGGTTCAAAATAGGCAGCTTGTCAAAAAGGATGCGTCGGAAAAGCAGATCCTATCGATCATAAAAGACCATCCGTTTAAGATTATTATCACCCCCATTGGCGGCCAGGGCTATCTTTTTGGCCGGGGGAACCACCAGATCAGCCCAAAGATTATCCAGGGGGCTGGAAAGGAGAACATCCGGGTGGGTGCTACCCTTGAAAAAATAGGCAGTCTCAGGGGAGAGCCGTTTCTCGTGGATACCGGTGACCCAGAAACAGACCGGATGCTCAAAGGTTATATCCGGGTGGTCACCGGGTATCGTCAGGAAATGATCTATCCGATTGTATAATTTCAAAATCAGCAACTATAACAGGGGAAAATGGACGGTGATACTGCTGAAAGCTCATCAAGTTGAATTGAAATTTCAAAGCTGAAAAAGCTTCCTCTACCATATATAGGGTCTCAATATTTCGTATGGGCTGAGTCTTTCAACTGCCAGTGAACACTTCTTGTTATCAGCGGAACCCCGTATAGATAGACAATATAATTATTGCCTGATTACCTGATTATGCATTCTTTAATGATGGTTTTTTATCTCCAATAAAGAACATTCTGGCAGCTTCCCCCACAATCAATTATATTTTCACTATAATTGATTTGTTGAAACTTCTTTACAGACATCAGAAATATTGATACGAAATCTTAAGCCCAAATTAAAACTCATCTGGTCGAATATCATTAAAAATTACAGGGTATCCAGATCTGTTCATTAACTTAAAAAGGAAGATAAAATGAAAATAAATCACAGCCTTTTTATAATTATGATTTTAATTATATTATCATCTGGATGTTCCAAAAAAGAAATTAAAGATAGTCTTGCAAGGTCTGCCTACATGACGTTGCAATCTATTAGTAATGATCACAATCAAGAGGATTTATACGAGACACATGGTAAACAGCAAAGCTATGATGATTATAAACAAAAAAGAGAAATGATGTTAAAAGAAAAAAAAATTACAGATGAACAAAGAAACTTAAACACAAACCTATATATGTCTCTTGAAAGTGCACAGGAAGAAGTGACCCTACCCCCAAAAACTGGAGACGAAGTTAAGCTATTTTTGAAAAATGTTGAACAAGAAAAATGAACCGGATTTCACCGGTTATTTTCAGTGTTCAATGCGCCTGCGGCGCATTGAATGCCGAGTTGAGTTAAGTTTATCGCCCGCCGCAGGCGCATAGAACAACGAGTTTGAGCGGACATCCTTATCAGTCGCAGCTCAACTCGGCATTGAGGCTGTAGAATAAATCATGCCTAACATGAAATTGATGGTCATTTGGAGCGGAGAATGAATAAAACCATTTTTAAAAAGGCAAAATTCATTAGTATTTAATCTCAGAGGCCACTTTTGATAGGGTTTTACCCTAAATTTGAACAAAAAATTGGAACGATACTTTTTCTATAGACTCGTTAAGATTCAACTATATTTTTTGACAAGTTTCGTCTGAGACACTTTCCCAGAATGTTCTTTATATAAAAATAATAGCAACACTTCATTTTCACACATCCTTATTACCGTTACAAACCAAAACCCTTTGTTGAAGGTGGTTGTTAGATTTTTTTAATTTTCATAAAATAAACCATTTTCCATATATTCCAAAAAAAATGTCATACAAGAGTTGCAAAATGCAGCTTAACTTGATTCCAATTATCCAGGGTAGAACCAGGACAGTATTCTCCCTTTTGTTGTCACAATGCTAATCTCAATTTGCTTTTTATGTTTTCATCCATGGTTTACAGCCAATTTTTCAAACATTTTGGCCAACC
>JASJGP010000291.1:0-2660 GCA_033791485.1 Desulfobacterales bacterium
AAAGTACAAATAGTTTTTTTGTTTTCATGATTTCCTCCTTAGTTTTTTCCTTTTTTGAATTTTCTGACTTTTCCTTTCATATCATCCATCATATCTTCCATTTCCTGCATGTCTCTTAGCAGCCCGGTCAGTTTATACGGTTTTATGCCGGTAAGTATTTTATCGACGCCGTGTTTTTCCGGTTTATCCTTAGGCTTTGCAGGTTGAACTGCCTTTGGTTCAGGTTGAACCGGTATTTCTTTAGGTTTTACAGGTTGAACTGATTTAGGTTTAGGTTGGACCGATTTTTCTTTAACAGGTTCCGGTTTCGCCATTGTTTCCTTGCGGGGTTTTTCTTTAACAGGTTCGGCCTTGGGAGCCGGAGTAGTCTCTTTTGGCTGAACAGCCTTTTCTTTTACAGGCTCCGAAGCAACTGCAACAGTTTGTTTTTTTGCGGTAAAGTGGTAACCTAAACTGTTTAACCACTTAATAGCAACATTGGACCTGATGGAAAAATTTACATCTGTAATCATTAAGCCGTCAGCAGCCTTTCTTGCAATCATGGAATTAATTCCAACCATAACTCCCTCTTCATCTAACAGAGGACCTCCTGAATTGCCGCGATTGATACTTGCATCCGTCTGGAAAAGATCTTTACCAGGGACTCCGCCATAATTTACGCGGAAAGCACTGATAACCCCTGTCGTTAAACTCCACAAACCGCCTTGTTCGGGGTGTCCGATTGCATAAACTTTATCGCCGATAAAAACATTCTCAGCTTCGGCAAAATCAACCCTGTTAAGCGGTCTGTTAATATCCACTATTTTAACAAGAGCAAGATCCAATGGTATATTATATGACACCATCCTGCCTTTGTATTTTTGAGAGAGATCTTTTTTATGGTTTCCGGTTACCCTGTCAGGTTTCAAAAAGATTGCGATATCAGGTTTCAGTTTTGATGAACCCTGCTTGATAAAAACATGAGCGTTGGTTATAATAAGGCCATCTTCCCTGATGATTGACCCTGTACCAACACTGCCCATCCTGGAACCTTCTGATGCTAAGATAAGTACAACCCCGGGACCTGTCTTTTTGTAAATCTCCTTGGGTGTAAAGGCAAAAGCCTGGGCGTTGACAATCAAAAACAAAGCAGCCATAACAGCTGGCAATAACAGATAACTCGATTTAAATTTGTTCATCGCCTTTCACCTCCTTTCGTTTTGATCTGCTGATGAATCTGTAAAGCGAAATTCATCAGATTTTAGGCTAAAATATTAATTATATCAATCACTTCAGATATCGTTAAGTAGTTGAGTTGTTGATTGGTTGAGTAGTATAAAAATACAATATTATCAACACGCTGCCAATTCTTGTTTTCTGTGTGTCCAATTAATTAACGATTTGCTAATATTTATGTGAAAACAACGACTTGACCACTCAACCTCTAAACAATTTAACGAGGTCTCAAATTAGGTCATTCATTACTTTCCTTGAGAATAAATATATTTAGTTATATCATCAGCAATGTCTGTTGCAAGAATTTTTCTTATTTTTCTAACTGCTCGTTCTTCTGCCTGGGAAACATTTAAGTGCCCTTCTTTTCCTGTTTTCTTAATGCTACCGAATACAGCTCCGCCCTGCTGATCAACCAGGTCGAAATATGCTTTCCACCGGACAAATTTCCATTCTGAAGATCCTTGTTCAAAGGGTCTGATATTTACATTACCCCTGACCACAACACTTGCATTGGCAAAATCATCCGATACGGAAAATCCTTTTTTGTTTAAGGCTTCAACCAAAGCTTCTCTGATATCCGAAGATCTGGTACCTTTAACAGAAAGTGCAATCAGAAAGTCCCTGAGTAAAATGTCTGTCAGTTGTTTTTTGATTTCTGTGAAGCTGATAGAAGGCGGTATGCCCTCTCCGGATCGGGTCACAATACGAAGTTCAGTATTATATGCCTGTCTGATAATATGTTTTTCGATACAGGTGTTAAGATATTTTATTTGGATAAGTTTATCTTTTTCTATTTGGCTATCTGCAAGAAGCTTTTGTATATCCTGGTCGAGCTGGGCAATTTTTTGTCTGAGGATTCTTTTGGTTTGCTCCCTGTCCAATATGGCAAGGGCATAGAAAAGTTTTTCAGGTCTGCTTTGCTGGTACACCTGGGCGATGGATACTCCGGACAAAACTTTTTGAGTGGAGATTTTGGTGATATCTTCAATATTGATACTTTCTCTTGTCTTTGATTTCCCTTTATATGTGGTCTGCAAATATTCTTCGTATGCACGGTTACTCGCATCTATCTCACTGTAGAAGATTTTAGATATTTCCGCCCTGGCTTTATTTTCTGCTGTTTGGCGGTCCGGGGCATAACCTACACCTGTCATATAAAAAGAAGCAGCCGCTGTTTGACCGGTCCAAGTGTGCGTGCTTTTCGCACACGAACTTAATTTATTTGTTATGTGTTTTGTAGATTTACTATTTATTAAGTGCATTGATAAAATCTTTAGCATTGTCGCCACGAAGGTTTTCGGCTAACCCTATAAGACCGTCAGTAAGGTATTTTGCTTGTATTCCTTTAGAACGAAGATATACCATTGCAATAGTTGCGCGATCTTTGTGTGGGCATGCAGTAACTATTATTTTGTTTTTGTCTAACTCATCAAGTCTTTTGGGTA
>JASJGP010000292.1:0-2731 GCA_033791485.1 Desulfobacterales bacterium
CCTGGACGACAACCAACGGGTTTTGACATGTAGTGGGTGATAAATGAGATAAACCGGGGATTATAGACCGGTTGGTTCGCTTCCCATCGAAGGAGAACAGTTTTTTCACCGTCGTACAGGCAATGCCGGGTAACGCCGCCAAAATAGGCAAAAGCATCCTGATGACGGCGTATCAGGGTATAAAAAGTTCGATCAAGGGTAAAATCGATGTACTGCCGACGTGAGAAGCCCAGAATGTATGAAAAGCAGTTAACTTTGACTTTGCCCCCTTTGGCAAAATTTATGATATAAGGGCTCCAATCCATCTGCGACTGGACCCCCGCAAGGGTTTCGAACCGGATTATAGGGGTTTTCTTTGGATGGGGACGCAGATCCGCCAGTCGCTCTCTTAAAATGGTGATGCCTCCTGTATATCCGTCATCCCTTAATTCTTCAAACAGCCTTTGTCCGGTAATTTTAGGATACCGATCCAGAAGTTCTTCGACCCTTGGTATGTGAGGGTCAAGTTTGCTTTTTCCCGGGACTTTACCTCCATCCAGGGCACAGTGTCCCTGGTCTCTGTTATTCTGGTTCTTGTCTATTATTTTACGAATGGTATTGCGACCCATTTCAAACTTTTTAGCAAGAGCCCGTTTGCTCAAGCCGTCATTATGCAGGGTCACAACGGCATGATCCAACTCTTCTCTGGTTCTAAAAATCAACGGGTGGTACCTCCTGTGTACTAAGAGCCTTTTTGAGGTTTATCACGGCCTGCTCAATACCGGCAATGGGCTCAAGTAGCCAGGATGACTCTTGAAAAAAATTAAAAATCAAAGGCTTTGCCTGTAATCGCTGCGCCAGTTTTGTGCATCGTTTATCAATAAAAGACAATTCTTTGAGGACCTGCTGAAGTCTTTTGTTTAAAGGGGGTCTGTCCGGTTCCCGTTGCGATAAAATTGATTCTGGAAACCAAAGAATATTATCGATCTCGCAGCGGAAGCTTTGCATCAAAAGAGTCACAAGTTCGGCTGTCTCTCGACACGTCATCTTATGTTTACGAATGGCGGCCAATGTCGCAGATTGGTTGCCGTGCGGCAACTTGCCAAGCTCCCGAGTAATTGTAGGGCCAACCAACCCCAGCCTGACCTGCTCTAGCACTTCTTCATTAAGGCGCTCTACTATGGCAAGGCGTCGGCATACCCAACTTTTATGCACTCCAAGCAATGTGCCTATAGCAACCTGGGTGAGGCTGTGTTCCTGGTAAAGCGCACGAACAATGATGGCTTCTTCCATGAGTGTCATGGAATGGGTATTTCTGTTAAGGTGGAGCATGGCTGCCTTTAGTGCCCGCTCTCCCCCAGGTAAAACGGTTGTCTGTAAAGTCGGAAGTTTGAGCTTGAGACAGGCCCTGAGTCGTTTAAAACCATCGATCAGCAAATATCGACCTTCCCTGGGATTAGTCACAACAACAGGGGTTAATTGCCCATAACGCTCAATGGACTCGAACATCAGCTTTTCTGCTTTGGGATAAATCAATCGATAGCAGCTATAACTGTCATCTATGCTTGATAACGGCAAAGACATCACATGGCTGTCAGAATTAAAATCATTCATGGCCGATTTCTCCCGGTGAAGACGCAAATTTACGCATCAGTATCTGAATTATGGATTCAAGACCTTGTTGAACCTTCTTTTTTGGGTTCCTGATCGGCGAGCGAGATCTTGATATGATTTTTTCCGGTAAGGAAAGCACCTGGAACAGATGCCGGTCAAAGGCGATGAGATCCTTATCTATCAATGCGTTTCTCGCATCTATATAATCGTCCGTGCTGATGGAAAGCAGGGTGCAAATTTTGTCAAAGCTATAATACGAAAGCCCGCACCGATCCCCCACTAATACCAGAAATAGATAAAGGAGAAGTTCATGGTGGGTCAAAGAATTCCAGAACCCCTGTCTCAAAGACTTATGACCAATCCACGCAAAAGTGCCGTTAATCTTTCGGATACGATCACTTATAATCGCTTGTTTTTGTATCATAATAACCTCCAGTGGCTGTAAATATCCCTTCAAAGGTGTCAAAATGACGCCCCCCATAACCGCATCTTGGAAAATGATCGACAATTGAACCGGTTTTTCCACAAAATAGGCAATGCGGAAGCAAAGTTGTCGATCCCTGATAGTTCTTTTTAACATGGTCGCTAACAGGTGTTGAAGGTGTATCAGCCACGGTTTTTTTACTATGACTTTAACGTCTCCTACGTGAGGCGACCAGGGCACAGACTTTTTTGCCATTTTTAGTACTGGAATATTTTTGTTGGTTTTTACGATGGGCCTTAGATTTAGCGGCGGTACGGCAGGCATCACTGCAATAGGCTTGACCACGCCAGCAGCTTTTACATACATGAAAAATGTTTCCACAGCGCTTGCAAATAATTTCTTTTAGAAGTAGATTTTTCATGCTTTCGCTCTTGAAAAAAAACGAAAGCCGTAGTTTAATAGATAATGGTTTGGTGGGCTTCCGTCGTTATCGGATGTCTAATCATCGAAAGGCTCGAAGTTACAGCTTCGAGCCTTTTATTTTTACCCTGTCAGGGAAAAAATAAAAAGACAAATCCATAAAAAATGTACAGGGGTGGTCACTGCTCAGGAAGGAATTCACCGGTCAGGTGGGTCAGAAAACCGGCGTTGGGTGGGTCAGAAATTGACCGGTGATAGCACAATATCCAGAAGAACAAGGATTGAAACGGTTAT
>JASJGP010000293.1:0-4488 GCA_033791485.1 Desulfobacterales bacterium
AGTTATGCGCCATATGGGGAAACCTGTTTGGCTTCCGGCTTGGTAAAAAGAGTCGGAATTGAGGAACCGTATGCGGGAATTCCGCACGTACGGGTCTGTGGGGGAGGCACTGGGTAACTCTAAAGAAGCTCGAAAATGTACCTGAGATCCCACCCAAAATCCCAAATTCCTTTACCTAAGCGAAAAAAGTCAGGTATCAGAAATTAAGAAAATACAGGTTTTTTAAACCGAGACAGCAGGAACCGCAGTATGCCTTTTATCCTCCTCCCCCCTTTGGGGGGGATAAGAGGGGGGGGCATGTGTTATACCGCATTATTTTACCGACCAAGATAAATGAAGAGGAGAAAAAACACATGCACCGCCCCTGGACTTCTTTAATAGCTTTTTTGTCAGAAATCACAAGGAAAAATTGCGATTCAATTATTTACTGCACCCACTGCGGGAACTGCCACACCTATATAAAATGGGGCTTTTACAACCGGTATTTATTTGATGATGAATTAATATATATCCAAAGATTCCGTTGCAATAACGATTTGTGCCCACGAAAAACATTTTCAATCTTGCCTCATGCATTATTACCCATAATGCGGGCTTCTTTATGTATGTTGATATATATTTTAAACCTGTATGAACAAGGAAGCAGTATCGCCGGTATTGCACGGCACACCGGCAGCAACTGGACCCGAATTCAAAGATTGATTGCCAAAGCCATGTCAATTCGAGACTGGATCAGGCAGGAATATGACTGCACATCTCCTTGCCTGTCAGCGAGCCGGCAATGGACATACTTTACCCGGGATTTTTCCTGGGCTTTTTACCCGAACAGGGTGAGGTGAAAGTCCACCAACACAAAACGTATATTTAATAAAATCAGTCGGTTTGTTAATCGGATCTCCATGGAATTTATTTTTAATGATGGAGGTTTGAATGATAGAACAAAATGACAAGAATTTAGAACTTGCCCTATGGCGCTATGGGATAATCAGCCCTCTTTTACACCGGGATGCCAATGATCTTCCCGCAGGAGAGGTGCTTGACCTGGCATCATGGAACCGCTATGTGCACCCGAATGGGTCACATGTCACCCTGAGTGGTGAGACTCTCAGGAAATGGTTGTACAAATATCTTCATATGGGCTTGCCGGGTCTGATGGGTAAAACAAGATCCGATAAAGGCAACCACAAGATCCCCGATGATATTACCTCAGCAATGGCTGCCTTGCGAATAAAAAATCCAAGGTGGACCATTGCCAGGATGATTAAACAACTTACCCAGAAAGGCAAATGGAATGGGTATAAACCAAGCAGATCTGCGATTTATAGATATGCCAAAGCCAACAATCTCCAAAGAGATCCCCATATCAACCCGGAACAGACAAGACCCTTTGCATTTGATCATTTTGGGCAATTATGGCTGGCTGACTATCTCCACGGCCCTAAATTGTTCAACGGTAAGAAGAAACAAAAGACTTACTTGCACGTAATTCTGGATGACTGCACCCGATTTGTTGTTCATGGCGGATTTTACCTGACCGAATCTGTTGAACCTTTAATTTATGATCTCATGGGAGCGGTCAGACGCTTTGGAATCCCTCAACGGTTTTATACCGACAATGGCGCAGCTTATAGCAGTCGTCACCTGAAAATATTGTGTGCCAGAAGCACAATTGACCTGGTTCATACCCCGCCATACAAGCCCCAGGGGCGCGGAAAAGTGGAGCGAATATTCAGGACCGTCAGGGATCAGTTCCTTTGTGATAAATTCAAATCGCTAAAACAGGTCAATGATGCCTTTAAAATATGGATGAGCCGCTATCATGAAACCATCCATTCTTCTTTAGAATGTTCACCGTTGCAAAAAAGACTTCAGGTTAAAAATGTATGCCGCATTTTGCCGCCGTCAACAGACATTGATGCTTTATTTAGAATGGAAAAAAGGTGCCGGGTATACAACGACTCCACCATCAGATTCAAGAAGACCAGGTATGAAGTTCCCGACTGCCTGCCTGGATCACGGGTAACCATTTATTATATGCCCTGGGACAAGACCTGCATCTACTATGGGAATGAAATGAGAAAAGCACGTACTCTTGATCTTAGTGCCAATGCAAGACGATTTGACCATCCAAACCAATAAAGGAAACTATAATGATAAGCCATGGAGAATCTCCCGCAGAATTTTTTGATTACAAATATCACCCGTTTGCAGACACTTACCGGTTAAAAACTCCTTATTTGGGAGAACAGGACAACCGGTTTTTAAAAACAGCATTATCTTTGATCTCAACCGGAAAAAGTTTTGCCCTGTCCGGCCCATCCGGTGCAGGCAAATCAACATTAGTCCACTATGTTTTATCCCGGCTTGATGCAAATTGTTACAGACCCGCCCTGGTTCACTACGGAGGATTGCAGCGCAATGGCATGCTCAAAGCGATTGCTGATGTGCTCGGTGTGGTCACCAGTGGCAGGACGGTACCTTTGCTAATCAAATTACAAAAACAAATAATACAAATGGCATCGGAAAATCATAGCATGTTCCCGGTTTTTGTGATTGACGATGCCCACTTAATGGAAAAAGAATCATTAATGGACATCTGTTCTTTGATGTTTAATCCTCACAAAGAAACAGTAGCAGCAAGTTTTATCCTTGTGGGTGATGAAACCTTTGAAAAAAAACTATCCCTGCAAATTATGTCTCCTGTTAGAACACGGCTGACCGGACAATTTAATTTGAACACCTTAAATGATAAAGACAGCCTTGAGTTCATAAAGTTCAGGATCGCAAATGCGAAGGCCTCTGAAAACCTTTTTGATCTGGATGCGTTAAGCATTATGTCTTCCCATTGCAGGGGGAATCGTCGCCAGATAATGAATATGGGAACCTTACTTTTAGCAGAGGCTTTTTATCGACAAGAAAAAACGATCAGCGCCGAATTGATTTATAATTGTGACCAAATAGAGATATCTGAGTGAAACAGAGGCATACGAGAGGGGACTCCGATGCCAAGGGATAGCTCAGTGCGGTAGACTGCTGTCTGCTTAGGCTTGGTGGTGAAAGCTGCCAGGCCTACCTCTAACCGACATTGGTACAAGAGACTGACATTTTGTTGGGATAAAAGCGCGACAATCTACAATAAATATCAGAATGGAATCACTGACAGAAGGCAATGTTCTACTTGTGAAGTTCAAGGGGAAAGAGGTATCAGTTACAAATCAACTGAATGCTCAAAGGATGGGTTCTTTTAGAGCGGTCAGGACGGCGAGATTTTCAGATAAATCCCTAGTCCGTATCGATATTCTGCTCCGCTTCAGGGTCCTGTTCTTTCAGCGCACCAAAAATCAGGCCGAAAAAGCTGTTTTCCTGAGACATATATTTCCAGCCCAGCTGGAAATAACAATTCTGGCAAAGTTGAATCTGCCAGGCATATCCCTTGAACCAAGAATACCCATGGGAAATATTCTCCACACCAATACACCCCGGTGCTTCCGAAAAACAGCCCAGCCGGACCGGATAACCCAGATTGCCGAAAGTATACTCATGACAGCCCCAAATTTCAGTTCTTTGGGATACCGTCGTGACCGTGTGATCACAGTTGGAACAAATCAGGTTTTTTTGTAGTATCTTTGATGTATCTTTATAGGCTTCCGGTCGAATCCCCAGATACGTAAGATGATCCGATTCTCCCCATTTCTTTTGATCAGAATTCATATGTCGTCCTTGAATATTAGCTGTTTATTCAGTAAACACCGAATTGACATATCACAAAATATGAACCAAAGGAATAGGTGATCAACAATTTAGCTGAGCGCCATACTGGTTAATTTGATGTTCTTTTGATAAGGTTTTATCTACTCCTTTACCTATACGACCAGAAGCGCCTACAATTTTATAAACCTGCTAAATAATTAAAATTATCTTCTTTTTTTTATACTATTTGGAACAGTTTCAATCCTTCATAGAATAGAAATATCGATAAAAGACACAGCGTAAATCCTAAAAACCGCATCGTATAGATATAGCCATTACCATTTAAATATGATTTTGATTTGCCTGTTAAAAAGGCTACCAAAACTTTTGAACCTATAATAAAAAAATAGAAACTGACAAGAAACAGGATTAATGCTTTTATATCATAATTATACGCCTTTGTGAAAGTTGGTGCACCTACACTGAACCAAAACAGGTATGGGTGTGGGCTCAAGGCATTAACCAGAATCCCCTTGAATAGGACATTAGATTTTTTCTGCTCAAGATCCACTTCAGTCCCGTTGAAAAAAATCCCTTTGTATCCAATACTTAAAATGACACATCCCCCTAAAATCGAAATAGCTCCCAGGATATTGTGAAACCCTGACAGTTTTGAGATAACGAAAACGGTTATCAAAATAACGGGCAAATCGGTTATCAAGGGAGCAAGAGCAATTTTAATACCTGCCTTAAAATCATGTTCAAGGGTTTCTGAAATAACAAGAGTCAGCAGAGGGC
>JASJGP010000294.1:0-4555 GCA_033791485.1 Desulfobacterales bacterium
GTTTCACCGCCGGAAAGCTCGTAAGGCATGGCTGAGATAACTTCCGGCAAACCTATTTTTTCAAGCAATTCTGCTACACGTTTTTCTTTCTCCATATTATTAAGAACCAGAGGAAATGATATATTTTCAAACACATTAAGGTAAGAGAGAAGGTTGCCGAATTGAAATACAAAACCCATATTTCTGCGTTGAAAGTAAGAAAGTTCCCTTATAGAAAGAGTGTGAATATCAACTCCGAAGCAATTGACACTACCGCTTTCAGGCCGTTCAAGACCGCCTATGCAGTTAAGCAATGTGGTTTTTCCTGATCCGGATTTTCCGAGAACCGCAAGTGTTGCACCACGCGGAACAGAAATAGATACATCAGACAGGGCCTGTACGTTACCTCTTCCTGACCGATAGCTTTTTGATATATTATGCGTTTGTATCACAATTATATACTCCTTAAAATATCAGCCGCATTTCTTTTAATTACTAAAGCGGTCGGCCATACTGCAGCCGGTATACTGAATAAAAGAGCTGAAGCAGGCGGCAAACATAATGAAAATACAGTCAATCTGGGGAATATCATTCCTGACACGATAAAATATTGATTGTGTGATGTATAGGCACTCAGGTTGATTCCGATATTTTCAAATAAAAATACTGCCGCAGCGCCTACAATTATTCCTATGGACGATGCAACCAGATTGATCAGAATTACCTCTGAAAAAATAAGCGAGGCGGTTTCCATGGGGGTGATTCCCATGGCTTTCATAATCCCATATTCCCTTATATTTTTTAATATAAAAATTGAAAAAGCACCCGCAATTCCGGAAGATACCACTATGAATACAAGGACAATGACAATGCTCATGGAAATATAATTAAGCTCAATCAACTGTTGCAGATCAGGCATCAGGTCCGACCATGTCTTAAAGGAAATATTATTTAACTTTGCATTGCGATATTTGCCAACGATCAACTCTTTATCCACTCCGTTATCTAAAAATATTGCGGCATTCCATGGTATAGATTTGACCGGTATTGCACTCATGGTGCAAAAAGAAACCCCTCGATCAAACTGGTCAATACCGGTTTTATATATGCCCGCCACCGTCAGTTTTAGCGGGATCGAATCAGTACCGGACTTGAAACCGATAGTATCTCCCGGTTCAATGTTTAATCGTTCAGCAATTGGCTGGCTCAGAAATATTTCTTTTTTACCAGGTTCAAGGTATCTTCCCTTAAAGACTTTTTTCCATATTGCGGTGAACTTTTTTTCTTCAGCAGGGGCAACAGCAATTAGCCTTACCATCTCAATCCTATCCCCGGAATGAAGAAACCCGGAAATATGAACACGTTTTAACACACCGGATACACCTTTGGTAAACAGTTGTTTTTTAGTCATATGGCCTGGAATGTCAAAACCTGAAATATGCCCGGAAAAAAGGCCGACCGAGTTTCTAATCATGGCATCATTAATGCCGATTGCAAGTGATGAGAGGAAAATAAGAGTTGATACTGCGCTTAACACCATCAGTGTTAACACGACTGTTGAACTCCGTGAACGAACAAGAAAAAGACTTGCGGTTTTAATCCAGAAATACATAAACATTAAATCCTTATTCTTGAACATCAAACATAAAACGGTCAGCACCTATTCTTTTGACAATAAACGAAATTGATATATCTGCCATAAAATGATGGTTTTCATCAAAAAGACTCTCTGTTCCGTTTTTAAGAAATTTAAGTGCTGCTGCTGCTGCAGTTCCCCTGGCATTAGGAAAGTCAAAAAGAAGATCCTGTTTTTTTTCTATTCTGCTATCGGCAGCAAGTATTGCGTCAAGAATTGTGCTTTCCTTTAGGTTAGTTCCATGGCGGATTAGCGAAGCTACATAATTATGGCGATTCATCCGAATATCCATTTCCAGATCGACCATATCATCCAATATCTGGCAGCCCATACCGATTTGAAACAACGCATTCTTTATTCCGGATGTATCTTTCAAATTATGATTTTCAATTACATCAGGTAAAGCCCATGGGGACTGGAATAGAATTCCTGTTTTGTAATGATGAATTTTACTGAGTATATTTTCAGGGCTCAATATTTCTCCGACGCCACATTCTTCAGAGGCCTCCTGTGCACCACTTTTTGCCAGGGTTCGTAAGGATTCAAAACTTGCGGCCTGCACCTGGTCCAAATTCAGCTCATCAGCAAGATATCCTTTTTGAAGGATTGCAAAGAGAACGCGGTCGGAAACCATTATATCTAATACTGAACGAAAACGAGTTGCCTTTTCCGGAAGGTCGGTTTCAAGAGTTTTTTTATATTCATTGTCAAGAATGTTGTCACACCCGGTAACCATTCCACGTAAGCACTGATTTACAGCTGCATATAAAACCCTTCTGGATTTGGAAATACCCGACCTGAAATATGAGTAAAGGAAAAGAACAGAAAAGAAATTTCTTTCAATGGAAAAATACTCAGGCGTAGTAGCGAGAACATTAATTCCACTTTTATTTAAAATTTGAGTTGCAATATCCCAATATATAGACAATGCTTCATGCAATTCTTCGTTTAACTGTATGAAATTTTTATATTTTTCATTCTTATCTGTAATATTTTTTATCTGTTGAATAATATCCATACGTTTACAATCCAGGTTTTTGGCTTAAAAAAACTGAAATATATCCAAAATATGTTGTGATAAGTTTTGGCTTATCAAAACCGGCCTTTTCTATCAAGTCAGGTAAAACTCCCCTGATATTTTCTCCGATCTGAGGTTGGAACAAAATCCATCGGGAAGCATGGGAGATAAGTGCACCTATGAATGTTGTGGGAGTATGCATATCTGAGATGACTAACCGCCCTCCTGGCTTTAACACACGAAAAGCTTCCGAAAGAGCCTTTTTTTTCAGGTCAAGTTGAATATGATGAAAAAACAGGGTTGAGATTACAGAATCAAATGATTCGTTTCCAAATAGAAGATTTTCAGCGGCAGCTACTTCAAAATGACAGGTTTTACTCCCTCGCTTTTTTCTGGCGCCTTCAATCATCATGCCGGCCGCATCTATTCCAATAGCAAGTCCGCCGGTCTCGGCATGCAGCTTTTCAGCAATTTTTTTTGTAACGAATCCAGTTCCACACCCAATATCCAGGATTTTATGCGAAGCATTTATTTCAAGAAGTTCTATAAGCTGATTGTTGATTTTGCTTTGCTTACCCAATAAACACATTGGTTCAAAAATATCATAAACGCTTGCTGCATAATCAAGGGTTCTTCCACGCGTTGGAACAGACTGCAAACTCATGCAAAGATCCTTTCTGTAATTATTTTTAAGATAAATGTGGATTATAGCCATCGAGTTTAGTCTCGATAATCGAAAATTACTAATAACTGAGGTGTTCTTAGCAAAATATAATAATAAATACTACCGAATATATCGATAATGCTTTTGAAATTGTGGAAAAGATGGGTTCAAAAGCATAGTTCGCCAATACTTTTAGCAGATTCCAGGTCTTTTGCCTTTATTGAAAGAAGTTTATACTTGAATTCGCCACATAAACCGCTTGAATTTTTAATAGTATTGGAGGTATAATTAATGTTTTCAGTATCGTTTAAAAATATTGGAGGTTCTTTTGTCAAAACTCTTTGAATCCACCGAAATAAACGGCATGACACTTAAAAACCGGTTTGTTCGCTCGGCCACATGGGAGGGCATGGCTACAGAAGATGGCGCCTGCACACCCAAGCTGGTTGATACTATTGCACGCTTGGCCGAAGGTGGGGTCGGCTTGATTATCACCGGCCATGCTTACGTGAAAAAACAGGGCCAAGCAGGTGAGTGGCAGCTGGGCATTTATGAGGATAGCCTTATTCCCGGTCTGCGTGAAATGACCGATGCGGTTCATCAAAGAGGCGGCAGGATTATCGCCCAGCTCGCCCATTCCGGCCTGTTTGCCGATCCATCGCTTACCGGTCATCCGCCGTTGGCACCCTCGGCGATCAGCGATATTACGCAGCATACTGTCCAGGAGATGACCGTTTCAGACATTGAGAATGTAGTGAAATCATTCGGCCTGGCTGCTCAACGCGCTCAAAAGGCCGGTTTCGATGGTGTCCAGCTCCATGTCGCCCACGGATATCTTTTAAGCCAGTTTCTCTCCCCTTTTTTCAACAAGCGGTCTGATCGTTACGGCGGAAATATTGAAAATAGGGTTATCATCCATCTTGAAATAATAGATGCCGTCCGATCGTACGTTGGAAACGATTATCCTGTGCTGATTAAGATGAACACAGGGGATTTTATCGAAGGCGGCCTTGAACTTGAAAATGCGGTAAAGGCAGGACAACTGCTGGCACAAAACCGGCTGGATGCAATTGAACTTTCCGGGGGAACAGGACTGTCCGGCAAGTTAAACCCTATCAGAACCGGTATTCGTAAAGAATCAGACGAAGCCTATTTCGAAGATGCTGCTGTTTTATTTAAAGAACATATCGACATTCCGATTATTCTTGTCGGCGGCCTCCGGTCCTTTGAAGTTGCCGAGCGTATCGTCGATTCCGGT
>JASJGP010000295.1:0-4910 GCA_033791485.1 Desulfobacterales bacterium
GGATCAACATATTGTGGTTGGACATTAGGCTGAAAATGTCAGATATCCTAATTTGCATTTGTCAAATCAAGTAAATCTTTATTTTGATTATTGTAAAATCGACTTCATCCAACGACACATTAATATGAGAATTGATTCAATTTCTAAAGCCACATCCTTTGGTCGTGAATGCTTTACTTTGTTCCGTATTTTGAAAGCCAGAGTTCTATTTTGTCTCTGTGGCCGGTCGCCGGTTACAGCTCAAAAAACGGAACAATCCTGGTATATATACTTCCCTGTTGATATTAATGATTATGTTCTGTGGCTATTTTACCGTTTATCTGGTTTATCCTCTCGATAATTTGGAATGGCTTTTAGAGGCAACAACTAAACGACTTTTGCTTCAAATACTGCCAGGTTCGATATTTGCTTTTTTTCTTATAATCGCCGCACCCGAAGAAACGACGTAGTAAGTTTGCAGGTCGTTACCATTTGTTCTGTATCTATTCTATGTTGAAATTTTTGAAAAATCTGCAAATTTTCCAAAAAGCGCTGCAATCCGGCCAAGGAGTGCCAGCCTGTTGTTTTGAATTTTCTTGTTTTCAGCCATAACCATTACCCCGTCGAAAAAAGCATCCACCACATCACGCAGTGAAGCAATATCAAGCAGGGCCTGGTCAAAAAATCCTTTACTCATTTTATCCGAAACACTCTTTTCAACTTTCTTATATGCGGAAAAAAGTGCGGACTCACTTTCATGCTCGAACAGTTTTTCGTTAACTTCCCCGGCCCCTCCCGCTGTTTTGATATTACCGGACTTTTTAATAATATTTACAACCCGTTTAAATGTAATTGCCAGCGGCTCAAAATCTTCCTCGGCCTTAAGCCTTTCCAGTGCAACGGTCCTGCTGTAGACATCCGGCACATTATCTGCTGAAGAACTGACAACAGCGGCTATAACATCTTTTGAATATCCTTGTTCAGCCAGAAGATGAGCTATGCGGTTTTTTATAAATGTATGAATCTTTTCAACTACATCGCCTTTTACCTTTATTCCTTTTGCGCTGAAAAGTTTTAAACTTTTCTCAATTATACCCCTTATCGAAAATAAAAATCCTTTATCATTTATAATTTGAATAATACCAATCCCCTGGCGCCGCAATGCATATGGATCTGAAGCACCGGTGGGAGTAAGACCCACACTGAAACAGCCGCAAATTGAATCTATCTTATCGGCAATACTAAGTACGGCCCCTGTAATTGTTTCCGGAAGCGCTCCTCCTGAACGGGTAGGTCTGTAATGTTCCTCAATGGCAGTAGAAACCGTAGGGAGCTCTCCTGCAACTGCTGCATAAACCCGTCCCATAACACCTTGAAGTTTCGGAAATTCAACTACCACATGGCTAACAAGATCAGCTTTGCACAGGGTTGCGGCTCTTGCTGCCTGCATCTTTAAATCAGGCTCACCTTTTTTTATTTCCAGACCATGATCAACGCTTTCTGCTATAAATTCAGCAATCCCACGTACCCGTACAATTTTTTCATACATAGACCCCAGCTTTGCCTGGAAAAGAACACCGTTTAATTTTTCCACACGCTTTTCATTAGACACTTCAATATCGCTATCATAAAAGAATTGAGCATCTGCAAGCCGCGCTCTGATCACCCTTTCATGGCCTGTTGCAACCAGGCCCATATCCTTTGTAATGGTATTATTCACAGCAATGAAACAGGGCATGAGTTTACCCTTTTTATCTATTACTGCAAAATATTTTTGATGCTCCCTCATAGCGGTAATAAGAATTTCGCTGGGAAGACCAAGAAATTTTGTTTCAAACTTTCCCAGAACCGGCACAGGATATTCAACAAGGTTGGTCACTATGTCCAGAAGTTCTTCATCCGGCAGAACTTTGCCCCCCGTACTTTGGGCAACCTTGATGATTTCACGCTCAATGAGCTTCCTGCGTTGTTCGATATCAACCATCACATTGACACTGCGCATTGTTTCAACATAGTTTTCAGGGTTGCTGATCTTCACTCGGGCCGGATTCATGAAGCTGTGACCGTATGTGTATCGCCCGCTTTTAATGTTCTCCATGGTAAACGGAATGATTTTGTTTCCGTAAAGTGCAACGATTGAATGCATCGGTCGTGCAAAGGAAATGGAAAGGTCCGCCCATCGCATGGTCTTGGGAAACGGAGTTGAGAGAATCACTTTGGGCAGAATACTGCTGAGAAGTTTACGTGAGGAAATACCTCTTTCTGACTTTTTGGCGAACAGATATGTACCTTTTTCCGTCTCCTTGACGGTTATCTTGCTTAATGGAACCCCGACTTTCTCTGCAAATTTTTTTGCAGCTATAGTAGGTTTGCCTTTTTCATCAAATCCGACCCGGCTTGGAGGCCCTGTAATTTCCGTTTTTATGGATGTTTGCCTGGCAGCAACATTTTCCACCTTTACGGCAAGCCTCCTTGGAGTCCCATATATTTTCAAGTCACCATAACCAATACGCGCCTGGCTCATTTTCTGTAAAAGAGTTGAAGAAAGCGCTTTTAAAGCCGGTTCAATATATCCTGCCGGAATCTCCTCTGCCCCTATCTCAAGTAGTAGATTGTCCATGTTTACCTCATTATCCCTTTTTGTTACATTTTAGCTTTATGAAAAGCTGTCCGTCACTCATGCGTCTGAGTGCCGGACTCATTTGGGCATACTTTTCAATAGGCTAAATTATTATCCCTTTTTCAACAGCGGAAATCCGAAAGCTTCTCTCTGCTTTAGATATGCTTCTGCACACCTTCTTGCAAGGTTCCTTATCCTGCCGATATAACCGGTTCTCTCCGTAACACTTATTGCCCCACGAGCATCAAGAAGATTAAAAGTATGTGAACATTTCAGGCAATACTCATAGGCCGGAAGAACCAGCGCATCCTCGATTATACGCAGGGATTCAGCTTCATACTTATTAAAAAGATCCAAAAGTGTATCAACATCCGCCTTTTCAAAATTATACGTTGACTGCTCTACTTCCTGCTGGTGATGCACATCCCCGTAAGTGACATCTTTGTTCCACTTCAGATCATATACATTATCTACCCCTTGCAGATACATGGTGATACGTTCCAGTCCGTATGTAAGCTCCACAGAAATCGGATTGAGTTCAATACTGCCGGCCATCTGGAAATAGGTAAACTGTGTAATTTCCATGCCATCAAGCCAGACTTCCCAGCCTAGTCCGGATGCACCAAGAGTAGGAGACTCCCAGTCATCCTCAACGAATCTTATATCATGATCAAGCGGGTCAACCCCCAGAACCTTCAGGCTTTGCAAGTATTGCTTTTGAACATCGAAAGGAGAAGGTTTCAATATTACCTGGTACTGGTAGTAATGTTGAAGCCGGTTTGGATTATCTCCATAACGACCATCCGTAGGCCTCCTGGAAGGCTGGACATAAGCAACATTCCATGGTTCAGGACCAAGAGTCTTTAAAAGCGTGGTCGGATGAAACGTTCCGGCACCTACTTCTAAATCGTAGGGTTGAACCATAACACATCCCTTGCGTGCCCAGAACTTGTGCAGCGATAGTATAACATCTTGAAAATACATTTACATTACTCCTGTTTATTAAATTTTGATGGCGTCGTAGAAGGTCCCATCTACTGCGTTGCAGCGGTTTTTCAGAAACTCAGCATATTACATGTATTGCCTCGTCTCTGAAAAACCATTGCGCCTTGTATATGGAGCTTTCTACTTAGCCGTCGGGGATACTTTTTACGAGTTCATCAAATTTTAGTTCTTCTTCAATCTAGTTGGAGAAGAGGGGTCAAGAATTCAAGAGTTTGTTTTCTGAAGACTTTATCAGCGCTTTTACCATTCTTTCGATTTTCGCTATGTCTTTGCGCCTTCTGCCTGCCTCGGCGTATCCGAAGGCGACGAAGGGTGCTTTATGTCTTAAACCTGTAAAAGCCCCTTAGAATCAATTTTTACATCAAGCAGACAGGCTCCTTTTTTGGTTGCAACCAATTCTTTCCATATTACCTTTAATCTGTCAATGTCATTTATTTCACCCAGTGCCCATATACAACCGCCACCTCCGGCTCCTGTGAATCTGGCGCCACAATTATTCTTAACTGCTGAAGCAGCGAGCTTCTCCCCCATGTCATCAAGCACTTCAGGAGTCATTTTCTTTCTGATAACCATTTCTTTATTCATTGCTGCTGCTGCTTTTTTATAATTTTTTCCGCCAAGAGCGTCAATAAACTTTTTTGTATTTGCAATAATTTCTACCCAAAACCTGCGATACTTTCCTGAAAGAAACTGGCTGATCCACATTCCGTTAATATTTTTTGACTCATGGGGCTTGCCGCAGTAAGCCAGCAGCAGATGCTTTTCAAATTTTTTAAAATCTATTTTTTTTATAATGGTTTCTTTTATGAAAGGAGGACCTTCATTGCCGGTTTGCCAGTGCCATGCATTAACACCGCCAAAAGCAGCTGCCAGCTGGTCCTGTCGTCCGCATGGAACTCCTGCTACACTTTCCTCAATTGCATGCGAAAGGAGTGCAACTTTTTTTCTGTATTTTGGCGTAATAGCCATTTTTTCTGAAACTGATAGAAACGCTGTTACAAGAGCTACTGCAGCAGCAGATGAGCCTCCCAATGCACTTCTCGGGGGTGATGACGAATCGATTATAATATGAACACCTCCAGCCCTGAAATAGGCTGCAATTGCAAACATCAATCCAAGCGGATGGTTAAACGGCGTCCTGTCAAGTGAATAATCCGCACTTTTAAAGCCTCTTGATGTAACTTTTACCCGGCCTTCTTTATAAGGATAAAGGCTTACAAGCGTTCTGAGATCAAGCGCTATATTAAAAGTACACGGATGAAGATAGCTAAGCGGGTAGCTAAAAGTATCGATATCAAGTGAGCCG